>JANNHT010000174.1:0-3391 GCA_031404555.1 Gammaproteobacteria bacterium | reverse complement strand
GTGATAGAGTGTTACAAGCCACGGTTGTGGCGCAGGAAGGAGCAATATGAATCTTAAAACACTCTCTCTCGTGGCGATTACCGCAGTTGGCCCGCTTGCCTCCGCGGTCGTTGACTTCGAGGATATCAACCCCCCCGGCACCAACTACGGACAGCGAAGCGGCCGCCAGCAGCGCACCGATGGCGGTGGCCGCCAGCACATCGCTCGGGTAGTGCAGGCCGAGCACGACGCGGGACAGCGCGACCGCTGCCGCGAACGGCACCAGCAAGATCGCGAGCGACGGGAACCAGGCGCAGGCGACCACGGTGAAGGCGACCGCGTGCAGCGTGTGGCCGGACGGGAAGCTGAACCGGTCGAGCGGCGCGATCCGTGCGACGACGCCCGCATGGACTTCGCTGGGCCGCGGGCGCCGGATGCGGCCCTTCATCGCGCGATAGAGGCCGAGTGCCGCGAGGCCGGTCAGCGCCATGTGCAGCGCTGCCAATGCGCCGCGCTCTCCGCCGGAGAGAGCGAGCGCGAGCATCGTCGCGTACCAGAACATCCCGTCGCCGAGCCGGCTGATGGTCGCGAAGAATCCGTGCACGACGCTCTTCGCGCCCCAGCGGTTGAGCGCGAGGCAGAGCGGCATCTCGACCGCGGGCAAGCCGGTCATGCGGCCTCCTTCGACAGGCCGGCGAGCAGCCCGACGAACTCGCGCGCAACCTGCTCGGGGCGCAGCTTCAGCATCGCACCACGCGCCGCCACGCCCATCGCGCGGCGCGCTGCATCCGCCGTCGCGAGTTCCGCCGCCGCTGCGACGAAACCGCCGGCATTGCTGCGGGCGACCAGGCGGCCATGCTCGCGGTCCCGCAGGTGCGCGCGCGCCGCGCCATAATCGAATGCGACCGTCGGCACGCCGGAGGCCATCGCCTCGAGCGTGACGTTGCCGAAGGTCTCGGTCAGGCTCGGAAACAGGAACAGGTCGGCGGACGCGAAATGCGCGGCGAGATCCTCGCCGAGGCGCAGGCCCGCAAATACGAAGTCCGGATTCTCGCGCGCGAGCCGTTCGGCCTGCGGCCCGGCGCCGACCCAGATGAGGCGCGCATCGGCGCGGTGCTCGCGGATGCGCCGGAAAGCCGTGACCGCGAGTTCAAGATTCTTCTCGGCGGCGATGCGGCCGACGTGGATCACGGCGAGGCCGTTCTCCGGAATTCCCCAGCGCGCGCGCAGCTTCGGATCGCGGCGCACCGGGTCGAAGTGTCCGGTGTCGACCGCGCGCCCGAGCACGCGCACGCGCCGGAAACCCTGTCCCTCCAGCCACTGGCCGAGCTCGGTGGTCGGCACGATCGTCGCGCCGGAGGCGTTGTGCATGTGCCGGAGCCAGCGGCTGACGAGCGGCGTCAGCGGGCCGAGGCCATAGGCGCTCGCATAGGCGTCAAAGCGCGTGTGGAAACCGGTCGCGACCGGAATGCCGAGCTTGCGAGCCGCGTTCACTGCGGACCAGCCGAGCGGCCCTTCGGTCGCGACGTAGACGGCATCCGGACGCTGCGCGCGGAACTGCCGCGCGAGCAGCCGCCCCGCGGGGAATCCGAAGCGCAGCCCCGGATATTTCGGCAGCCCGGCGCCCGACACGAGCAACTCCTGGACCGGATGCGGCAGCGGGATCGCGGACACGCCGGGCTGGCGCGGGCGCACGACTAGGAGATCGTGTCCGTCGGCCGCCATCTGGGCCACGAGCGCGTGCACGGTCAGCGCGACGCCGTTGACCTCGGGCGGATAGGTTTCGGTGACGATGGCGATACGCATGCAGGCGCCATTGTCCGCGGCGCGCATGGCGCATCGGTTACTGCGATGTGACGGTTAGACGAAGCCGCGGAGCCCCGCAGCGTCAATGACTTAGCGCTGTTTCAGCCAGTCGTCCGGCTTCGGGAAGTTCGCCGCTTCCTCGCGCAGCCACTGGCGCAGTGCGCAGACCATCGGCATGTCCGAGTAGGAGGGCGGGCAGACGAACCAGTAGCGGAATCGTGAGGTCACGATCGTTTTGCTCGCGAGCACCAGCCGGCCGGCCATCAGGTCGTGCGCCGCGATCGACCAGCGCGCAGGAGCGTAACCGAGTCCTTCGATCACCGCGGACAGCACGCTCACCGAATCGTCGATGATCGTCGGGCCGGCGGGCCAGGGCGTCGGCGCCGCGCTCTTCTCGAAGCGCGACCAGGGCTCGTCCTTTGCCTGCAGCATCGGGATGCCTTTCAGGCTCGCGCGGTCGTCGATGGATCCGTGCTTCTTGAAGAGCGTCGGCGATGCGACGACGACCAGCCACTCGTCCATCAGCTTGTCGTGATCGAGGCCGGGCGTCGCGCCCTCGCCAAGCCGGACGGCGGCGTGGTAATCGCTGCGCGAGAAATCGACCGCTTCGCGCGAGGTGTGCCAGTCGACATGGAGTTCCGGGAATTTCGCGTGCAGGCGATGCAGCCGCGGCGTCAGCCATTTCTGCATCAGCGAAGACAGCGTGCTGACGTTGATCACGCCGCTCGCGCGGTTCATCCGCGTTTCGCGCAGGACCGCGACCAGCGAATCGAGCCCCGACTGCACGCCGGGCAGGAGCCTCGCGCCTTCCGGCGTCAGCGACACTTTGCGGCCGCTCCGCCTCAGCACGGGAATCTGCAGGTAATCCTCGAGCGCCTTGATCTGCTGCGAGACCGCCGCCGGCGTCACATTCAGGGCTTCCGCGGCCTCCGCGAACGAGAGCCGCGTCGCCACGGCCTCGAACACGCGTAAGGCATTGAGCGGCAAGCGTCCGTAGGCAGAGGCGGCCACGTAGTTTCCCTTAACCCAGAGTCAGTTTATGCGTTTGTTCGCCGAGCACCCGAGCCTCAGAGTCTAGCCCACACCGGGATGGAAGGGCGCAGTGCCCGAGCCACCCGAACCGAAGGAGAAAGGACCATGAACGGACATCTGCAGGGCTTCCTGAGTTTCCTGGACCTGCTGGCCGAGGGCGACCGCCGGCGCGCCGAGCTGATCGCCGGGCGGCGCTTCGATCCCGCGCTGGAATTGCGTCCGGCGATCGCGCCGGCGAAGACGGTCGTGAAGTTCCCCTTAACGGGGCATCAGAAAGGCCGTTTGTTCGCAGACGCTCCGAAGCACAGAGTCTCGATCGAACACTGAACCGAATCACTCAACTGAACTGAACCAATGGAGAACGAGATGAGGACTTATTCACTGTTTCGCAATACGGGCTTCGCGGCGGTCGTCGTAGCGACGCTCGCGGGTGTGGTGAGCAACGGGCTCGCGCTCGACCAGCAGCTGGTCTATCGGCGCGACCTGCCGGACGCCGCATCGGTGATCGTGCTGCCCGAGATCGTGGTCACCGCCACGCGGCTCGAGACGTGAGTCCCGAGTTGACGGTGCCGGG
>JANNHT010000173.1:0-3080 GCA_031404555.1 Gammaproteobacteria bacterium | reverse complement strand
ACGATCGTCGCATCCACGCCGTCGGCCGGGGCCGAGATGACGACTTTCTTCGCGCCACCGGCGATGTGCTTCGACGCCTTCTCCTTGCTGGCGAAGAGTCCGGTGCACTCGAGCACGATGTCGGCACCGACCTCGCCCCAGGGCAGCTTTGACGGGTCGCGCTCGGCCAGCACGCGGATACGGTCGCCGTTGACGATCATGTGGTTGCCCTCGACCGCGACCTTGCCCGGGAACGGGCCGTGCGCGGTGTCGTGGCGCGTCAGGTGCGCGTTCGTGTTTGCGTCGCCGAGGTCGTTGATCGCGACGATCTGGATCTCGCTGATGCGTTTGCCTTCATACAGCGCCCGCAGCACGTTTCGCCCGATGCGCCCGAATCCGTTGATACCGACCTTGATCGCCATGTCATGTCTCTCCGTTGGTCATGAGCGCCTCGGCCGTCGCGACGACGGCCTCCGCGGTGAATCCGAAATGCCTGAAAAGATCCTTGCCCTGGCCGGACGCGCCGAAGCGCGTCATGCCGATAACTGCGCCCTTCGCGCCAACGTAGCGCCACCAGCCCTCGGCGACGCCCGCCTCGATCGCGAGGCAGGGCACACCCGGCGGCAGCACCGAGGCGCGCCAGGCCGCGTCCTGTGCATCGAACACGCTGGTGGCCGGCATGGACACCACGCGCACGCGCCGTCCGCGCTGCGTGAGTTCGCGCGCCCCGTCCACGGCGATCGACACTTCCGATCCCGTCGCGATGAGGATGCAGTCGGGCCGACCGGCGCAATCCACGAGCACGTAGCCGCCGCGGCGGATCGCGTCGAGCTGCAGGGCGTCCCGCGGCTGTTGCGGCAAGGACTGGCGCGTCAGCGCGAGCACGGTCGGCGCATGCCGGCGCGCGATCGCTGCACCCCAGGCCACCCAGGTCTCGGCCGTGTCGCAGGGCCGCCAGAGTTCCATGCGCGGGATCATGCGCAGCGACGTCAGGTGCTCGACCGGCTGGTGCGTCGGCCCGTCCTCGCCGAGGCCGATCGAGTCGTGCGTCAGCACGAAGATGCTGCCGACCTCGATGATCGACGCCATGCGCAGCGAACTGCGGGCGTAATCCGAGAACACGAGGAAGGTGCCGCCGAACGGTACGAATCCGCCGTGCAGCGCGATGCCGTTCATGATCGCGCCCATGCCGAACTCGCGCACGCCGTAGTGCAGGTAGCGGCCGTCGGGGGTCGCGGCCGTAAAGGGATGCGTCCCCTTTATCTTGGTATTGTTGGAGCCGGTAAGGTCGGCGGAGCCGCCGAGCAGCTCCGGCAGCTTCGCGCCAAGGCCGTTCAGCACGGCTTGCGAGCTCTGGCGCGTCGCGACGGCCTGCGCCGCGGCTTGCGCGGCAGCCGCGCCCTGTGCGATCAGCGCGTCGAAATCATCGGGCAGCCGCGATTCGGCGCGGCGCTGGAATTCCTTCGCGAGATCCGGATGCGCCTGCTGGTAGGCCTTGAAACGGCGGCGCCAGCGGTTCTCCGAGCGCTTGCCGGCGGCGCGTGCATCCCAGGCCGCGCGGATCTCGTCCGGCACGACGAAAGGCTCGTAAGGCCAGTTGAGTGTCTTTCGCGCGAGCGCCACTTCGTCGGCGCCGAGCGCCGCGCCGTGGCACTCCTCCTTGCCCTGCTTGTTCGGCGAGCCGAAGCCGATGATGGTCTTGCAGCAGATCAGCGTCGGCTTCGATTTCTCGCGCTTCGCCTTGCGGATCGCCTTCGCGACCGCGTCGGCATCGTGGCCGTCCACCGCGCGGATCACCTGCCAGCCGTAAGCCTCGAAGCGCTTCGGCGTGTCGTCGGTGAACCAGCCGGCGACTTCGCCGTCGATCGAGATGCCGTTGTCGTCGTAGAAGGCGATCAGCTTGCCAAGGCCCCAGGTGCCGGCGAGCGAACAGGCCTCGTGCGAGATGCCTTCCATCAGGCAGCCGTCGCCGAGGAACACCCAGGTGTGGTGGTCCACGATGTCGAGCTCGGGCCGGTTGAATTCGCCGGCGAGCAGCTGCTCCGCGAGCGCCATGCCGACCGCATTCGCGAGGCCCTGGCCGAGGGGGCCGGTCGTGGTCTCGATGCCGATGCCGATCTCGTGCTCCGGGTGGCCGGCGGTGCGCGAGCCGAGCTGGCGGAACTTGCGGAGCTCGTCGAGTGCCAGCGGGTAGCCGGTCAGGTGCAGCAGCGAGTACAGCAGCATCGAGCCGTGGCCATTGGACAGGACGAAACGGTCGCGGTCGGCCCAGCGCGGATTGCCCGGGTTATGTTTCAGGAAGTCGCGCCAGAGCACCTCGGCGATGTCGGCCATGCCCATCGGCATGCCCGGATGCCCGGAATTGGCGCTCTGAACGGCATCCATGCTGAGTGCCCGGACGGCATTGGCGACCTCGCGACGACTGGGCATCTCGGCACTCCGGCGGCAAACCACCATTGTCCCTGATGCCGTATAATTTTTCGATGACTGGAAGCTATCTATTCACCTCGGAATCGGTTTCCGAAGGCCACCCGGACAAGGTCGCCGACCAGATCTCGGACGCGGTGCTGGACGCCCTGCTCGCCCGCGACCGCCGCGCGCGCGTCGCCTGCGAAACCCTCGTCAAGACGGGCGTCGCGGTCGTCGCCGGCGAGGTCACGACCTCTGCCTGGATCGATCTCGAGGCGCTGGTCCGCGGCGTGATCTGCGACATCGGCTACACCTCGTCCACGGTCGGCTTCGACGGCCACACCTGCGGCGTCATGAACGTCATCGGCAAGCAGTCCTCCGACATCGCCCAGGGCGTGGACCGCAGCAAGCCCGAGGACCAGGGTGCCGGCGACCAGGGGCTGATGTTCGGCTACGCGACCGATGAAACGGCGGCCCTGATGCCCGCGCCGATCCACTACGCGCACAAGCTGGTCGAGCGCCAGGCGAAGGTGCGCAAGGCGCGCAATCCGGCGCTGCCGTGGCTGCGCCCAGACGCGAAGAGCCAGCTCACGTTTCGCTACGAGAACGACCGGCCGGTCGGCATCGAGGCCGTCGTGCTCTCGACCCAGCATTCGCCGGACGTGCGCCAGAAGGAGCTCCGCGAAGGCGTC
>JANNHT010000172.1:0-6179 GCA_031404555.1 Gammaproteobacteria bacterium | reverse complement strand
CAAGGAAAGGGATGCGTCCCCTTTGATAAGGGATGCGTCCCCTTTTATCTAGCAGCGGTTGGCGCCGCAGCGCGGCCTGGTCTCGCGTTCCTGGTAGAGGTAGAACGCGGCGTTCATGTATTCGCGCGCAGCCTTGTACGGTTCGAGCGAGCGATATGAGGCAGCCGGCGTGTTCATGATCGCGTACTGGGAGAGGACCTGCGCATCCAGCGATTCCAGGAGCGGGACGTGCTCCTGCAACAGCCAGGTCTTGTACCGCTTCATGAACGCGGTGACCTTGCCGTTCGCGCCCCACCACGCCGAGCAGGTGGCCACGTAGATCGCGTCCCTTTCCCGCTGGATCGTGTCGTGTTCCGCCTGGGCCCAGGCTGGAAGCCCGCAAGATTCATTGTTGAAGCTGCAGCCCTGCGCCTCCAGCACGCGCTTGTCCAGCGCCCTGAGCTTGGCGTCGTTCGGCGCGTACGCCTGCTGCAGCGCGGTCTTGTGGGCCGCGATAACGCTTTTCTGCTCGACCGCGAACTGCGCCTTCTTGTCCGCGTCGGCCTTGATGCCAGGCCCCAGGTCCGCGGACGCCGACTGGACGCCCTGCATGTACGCCATCGCTTCCTGCGGATTGTCCATCATCCACTGCTGCATCCTCGACGCCTTCTCCATCGGATCGATGTTCTGGAATTCTTCCCTGATCTGGTTGTTGATGACGTTCTGCTTTTCCTCGTCGGCCGTGACCGCCACCTGTGCCGCCTCGAGCTTCGTCCAGAAGGTCTCGCCCTCGGTGTAGCAGGCCGTCGGCAGCGGGGGCGCCTTCGCGAACGGGCCCGGTGCTGCGGGCTGTGACAACGCGATGGGCGCAGAAAAGGCGATGAGCGCGGCCATCAGGAAGCGTCCGGACAATGACTTGGGCATCGGCATCCCCTCGTACCGCTGGTTGCGGAAGTGCGCCAGATTGTGCCGGTGATATGCTCCTGCCTCCGGGAGTTTGTCAAGCTGGCTGCTGGCATTGGGGGTCAACCGTGCGCGCCACTCACTCAATCCTCTTTGCGCTTGCCTGTGCTGTCGCGGCCCTGTGCGCCGCGCCGATCGCGCGCGCCGATGGCGCGGCCTGCCTGAAAGATTTCCGCGACTCGACGCCGGCCGAGCGCGCACGGATGACGGCGATTCTCGAAATCGTGAAGGCATCGCTGCCGCCTGCGCCGGCCGGATGGCAGATCGGCGGCTACGAGGAGATCTCGGTCGTGGGTCGGGTCTGCCGCGATGACGAAGCGCGGCCGTGGGCGTACGAAATATCCCGCACCTACAACCGCGTGGACGATGCCGAAGCGCGCCAGAAGCTAATGCGGGATGCCGCGGCGTATGCAGCCGCCGAACAGGCGAGGAAACAGCCTCGAATGGACGCACTGATGGCGCAGGTGCAGAAGCTCAGCGAGCGCCAGATTGCGCTGGTCCAGAAGGGCGACATGGACGGCGCCCAGAAGATCAACTACGACATGGAAAAAATCCAGAAGCAGTACCAGGCCATCGCGGATGAAGGTGACAGCGCGGCGCGGATCGCCGCGGCCGGCAAGGAAATGGAGCGCGATGCCCACATGTACATCCACGTGAACGTCAACGCTGCGAACGCCCGGCCTGGCAGCGGCGCCGCGAATCTTGCGCCGCCGACCGGCGCGTTGGCCGCCCAGCGCTGGACGGTCGCCGGCGATGCCGATAGAAATGCCGAGGGACACGCCCTGGTCCTGCTCGGCCGATGGAATCGCAACCAGGCAGGCACGCAGTGGACGCCCGAGCGGCGCGCGAACGCGGTGCCGACCGCGGCGCACGTGATTTCAGTCGAGGTCACCGGCGATCCGGCGCGGATCGATCCGCTGCTGCGGACGATCAATTTCCAGAAACTGGCGACAGCCTTTACGAAGTAGCGCGACCCTACCGCGGGTTGTCGCAGGTGCCAAGCTTCCTGCCCGTCAGCTGGATCGTCAGGTTCATGCCGTCGGCGCTCGCGGTGATCTCGCCCGTGTAGGCGGAGTCATCGTCGTTGAAGTTGATCTCGCCGGTGCCCGTCCTCGGCATCTGGCCGCTGCACTGCATGGTCCAGGTCACCTTCCTGCCGACGCGCTGGTAGTTCGAAGTGACGCAGCTCGCGTCGCCGCCCGGGGGCGGCTCGGACCAGGTCGGGCGCGTGCAGATCTTCAGGGTCTGCTTCGGCGGCGAAAACGGCAGGCCCGTCATGACCATCTGCGAGGTGGTTTCCCACTGGACGCCGGTCGGCGCATCCGCGCGGGCGGGAGCCAGGGCGAGAAGGACCAGCGACGCGGCGGCTGCAAGGCAGCCCGTTAACGACATGTTCATGCGTTCACCCATTTTTGGTTGATCTTGAACCGGGGTGGGCGTGGTATGCGCCCGAAAAGGCTTGGCTGTCAAGGGACCCGGGGCGGGCTCACGGCGCCGCCCGGAAATTGCGGATCTGCGGGCCGCGCGAGGCCGTCGTCGGCTTCGCCATCAGGCCGAAATCCATCGTTTCCCTGGTGCCGTCCACGCGGTTCTGCTTCACGCGCCCGCCGAGATCGGTCAGGCCGTTGGCGTCCCCGGACACGAATGCGCCAGCGTTTACATTCCCGGAATGGCCGAAAGCCTTCGCGTCGGCGCCGACGCCCAGGAACATGTCGAAGCCCTGGCCTTTCTTGAACGACATCGACGTTCGCGCGCCCATGTTGAGCGCGAGGTGGCCGCCCGGCGAACTTGCGCTCACGATATCGAACCCGCCGTCAACCTTGATCTCCTTGCAGCCGATTTCGACGTCGAACTTCGGCCCCGGTACGCCCTTCGGCAGGGCGACCGTGTGCTTGATGGTCATGCTGCCAAGCACCTGCTCGCAAGGATCCGGAGGCGGCGCGGGCGGGACCTGCGGCGCGAACATCTCGACGAATTCCTCGGGACACTCGATGACGAGATCGGCCGGGAACCCGTAGTAGACCATTATCATCGCGAGCATGCCGGCGTTCATGCTCTCCAGTTCGGCGCGAAAAGCGACGTCGTTGTATTCGAACCACTCGGGATCGCCGATGTTGGAGGCGAGCCCGGTCTCCATCTTGTAATAGATGCGCGCGTACTCACGCATCTCCGCTTCCACGCGTTCGGCATGCGGCCGCACGCCCTGGATGCCTTGCGAGATCAGGCTGCGATAAGTCGGGCAGTGATTGCCGGGCTGGCCTACGAGCTCGACCACGCGCCGCAGCACGAATGCCTGGTTGTGTCCGGCGATGCGCTCGGCGTTGCGAATCGCGCGGTCGACCTTTTCCTGCTGCTGGAGCAGATAGGGTTCTTGCTCGTCGATGCCCCAGATCAACTGCGTGAGCTTGGAGGCCCAGGCATCGTAGGGATCGTCGGTGCCGGCGAAGCGCGCGTTGTCGCCCATCACGATCATGCGCTGCTTGAGCGGTTCGGCGATGTCCAGGCGGGATTGCGCGAGCGCGCCCACCTGCTCAAAGAACGCCTTGAGTTCGGTCGCAATTTCCGGATGCCAGAACTCGACGAGCTTGCCATCCTTGCCCATGGAGGTGTCGTACATGTCGTCCACCGGCGGGCGCACGTCGGTGCCGCCGCAGACGATGAGGTACTTCGGCTTGAACCGCCACATGCCCGCACGATAGGTTTCCTGCGCAGCGCCATTGCCCTGATGTGCCTGAATCAATGCAAGGCTGTGGGAAGCGGCATTGAGGAACGGTTCCTGCCCGATCGTCGACTGGAACCTGGTCGTCGCGACTGCAAGGTTGCCGCGAAGCATTTCGGCGTAGCCTTCCTGGTAATCCATCGCGGCCGCCGGATTCACGCCGAGCGTTGGATCGGGCGGCTTGCCGAGTTCGCGGATGCGCGCGAGGACGGCGAGTGCTTCGTTCGGCATGCCGTTCCGGTTGAGCGCGCCGGCGAGATTGAAGAGCCGCGTGGGATGGTCGGGCGCTTTCTCCACCGCGGCCAGGAGTTGCACCAGCGAGGTGTCCGGATCGGCAACCGCGAGCGTCAATTCGCTCTTGCTCTCGGGATCCATGGCTGCGTCGTAGACCGCCCGCATCAGGGGTTCATCGAGGCGTGCGCGCATCGTCGCGAGCGCCTGGTCCCAGCTCGTGGCCTGCGGCGTCACTGAGCCGATCAGCCCCTGGTTGGCGATGACCAGGCGCTTGAATTCGTCCGCGTAATCCAGGCAGCCGTGGTCGTAAATACCGTAATCGATGCGGCCGGGACCGTTCCAGTTGAAGGTCACCGCCGCTCCGCTGCCGCCGGCGCCTGAGCCGATAACGCGGATGGGTGGATTGCATTCCGGATTGTCGGCGGTGTCCGGATCGTCCGGCTTGCAGATTTCCTCTTCGGGTGGTGGCGGCGGGATTTCCTCCTGCGCCGTGCAGAGCATCGGCGCGAACGCCATGAATGTGGCGACCAGCACGGTCGCAAGCGGGTTGCCGCGATTCATTCGAGTTCCTCCGACGACCGCTTCCGGTCACTCCCGCAGGGTGTAGTGTTTCAACCCCTGATAGCCGCGCTTGTCGATGCGATCCATCCGAGCATCGAGCGGCGGATGCGTCCTGTAAAGCTGGGCCAGGCCCGGCGCCTGGCTGCCGAGCGACGCCATCGTCTGAAGCACGGAATACAGCGCCAGCGGGTTCATTCCGCCGCGGGCGACATAGATCTCCGCGACCTCGTCGGCGCGATACTCGGCCGCACGGTCGAGCGAGGTCATCAGGATCGTCGCGCCATGTTCTTCCACGTACTGCAGCGCGAAGGCGAGCGCGGCGCTCGCGGTCGGATCCTGCACCTGCGTCTGCGCCTGCTGCCGGGCTTTCCCCATCGCGGCATCCTTGCCCTGGGTCGCCAACATCTGCTGGCGGATCACGTTGTAATGGTCGCGCTGCACGCAGTGACTGATCTCGTGGCCGAGCACGGCCGCGACCTCGCCGTCCGTGGACAGGCGCTCATACAGGCCGCGTGTCACGAGGATATAGCCGCCGGGCGCGGCGAAGGCGTTGAGCTCGGGCGTGTCGATGATCCCGAAGGTCCACGGCAGTTCCGGCCGGCTCGTCTGCGATGCCAGCCAGCGCCCGATGACGTTGACGCGCCGCTGCGCTTCCGTATCGCTCCACAGCGGGCGCGCGCCGAGCGCGCGGCCGGCAATCTGCGGCCCGAGCGCGAGCTCCTCCGCCGATTGCTCTGCCTCCGATTTCGGCATCGCCTTCTCGGCGGTGTTCACCATCGAGGGGAGGCTGCCGCCGAAAGTACCGAACAGGCTCTTCGCCGTGCTCAGAGTCGAGCCGCCGTCGCCTCCGGAATCCGGTTTCGGTTTCAACTCCCCGGCATAGGCGACGCGGGTTGCTTTCCAGCCCTGCGCACCCGCATACGATGCCGCAGTGGGATCGTCGACACGGTTCGCGACCATGGCGTTGAGCTCCGCCTGATTCAACGGCGCGGTCTTGAGCTCGATCTCGTCGATGCCGCGCACGCCGGCGGTCTCCGTCACGCGACCGGCGCCGGACTGCCCGCCGGTCAGCGCGCCGAGGCTCCCGCCGCCGCCCGATCCGTCCGTCGCGAGCCGCACGTCGTTGACGCGCACGTGCCGGTCGCGCCATCCGGCAGCCGCAGCGCGTACCAGAGTCCCTGCTGCGACGCGATCGTGACGGCGGCATCGCGCTTGAGCGTCGAGATCTTCGGCGCGTCGAGCCGCGGTTCTGCATACACATCGACGGCGGGTTTTTGGACGACGCCGGCCTGATCGGCCGCCGCGGCGCCGGAAGCCACCAGGGCCGTCACCCACAACGCAGTCAGAATGGAACGCATCATCACGCGACTCCTCACGACGGCTCTGCGTCACCCGAAACGACATCGAGTTTCGCGAGCGGGCGCTCGACGGAAGTGGCCAGCACCCGGCCGATCCGCTCGGAGAGGCGCAGGCTCAAGCTGCGATCGGGCGACGAGTCGCCATCATCGATCTCCGCGCAGGCAAATGCCAGCCGCACGCTGCCATCGTCTGGCAGGCGCGCATCCAGCTCGGCAAGGTACCGCTCGAGCCGCTTCAGGTCGGCCTTGGCAGACCGCCGGACCGCGGCTTCCGTGCCGCCGTGCCAGACGAGCACCATCAGGTCGCTCAGGACATCGTGCATCCAGGATTTTCGTTCGACCACGCCCTCCAGCATCACCGCGCC
>JANNHT010000171.1:0-6936 GCA_031404555.1 Gammaproteobacteria bacterium | reverse complement strand
CTCGCCTGGTGCGTCCTGCTCGGCACGATCCCGGTCGGCATCGTCGGCCTCGCGCTCGGCGGCTGGATCGAGGACAACCTGCGCAACCCGCTCTTCGTCGCCGGCACGCTGTCGCTCTTCGGCCTGCTGATGTGGCTCGCCGACCGCTTCGGGCGGAGCGCGCGCGACGAGTATTCAGTCGGCTGGCGCGATGCACTCGCGATCGGCTGTGCGCAGGCGCTCGCGCTGCTGCCGGGCACTTCGCGCTCCGGCATCACGATGACGCTCGGCCGCACGCTCGGCCTCACACGCGATGCCGCGGCGCGCTTCTCTTTCCTGCTCGCCGTGCCGGGCATCGGCATGGCCGGCGCGTATGAAGGGCTCCAGCTGGTGCAGGACCCGGGCAACGGCGTGGACTGGCCGATGATGGGTCTCGGCGTCGCGGTCTCGGCCGTGACCGGCTATCTCTGCATCCACTGGCTGCTGAAGGTGATCGGCCGGATCGGCCTCGCACCGTTCGCGATCTACCGATTCGCGCTCGCCGCGGTCATCTTCTACGTATTTTCCTGATCGGCGCCGGGCGCGCGGAGCGCACCGAGGCGCTTGCGGCGCAGGTGTTCGCCGATCTGTTCCCCGGTGAGCCCTTCGCGCTCCTCGGCCGTCAGCACGGCCGCCTGCGCGACCTCCTGCGCGCGGCGCAGGAGGTCCGCCTGCGGGTAGGGCTCATGGCGCAACCCGCCGCGGCCGCGATGGTCGGCCTCGCAGGCGAGCAGCAGTTCGCGGAATCGCTCGGGGCGGCGGAAGGCGTCGCAGCCTTCGAGCATCTTCAGGACCGTGCGCGGGCGCAGCTCGGCCGCGCGGTGCGCCAGGCCATGCCAGAGCGCCGCGAGTTCCGCGAGCTCGCGATAGTCGGCCGGCACGCGCAGCCGTTCCGCGACCGCGCGGATCAGCGGAAGGCCGCGCTCCTCGTGCCCGATGTGCCGCGGCCAGATCGAGCGCGGCGTCGTACCCTTGCCGAGGTCGTGCATCAGCGCCGCAAAGCGGATCCGCGGCTCCGTCGTCAGCGCAGCCGCCGCCTGTAGCACCAGTTCCATGTGCAGACCCGTGTCGATCTCGGGATGCCAGCGCTCAGGCTGCGGCACGCCGTAGAGCGCCTCGAGTTCCGGCAGGATGCGCGCGAGCGCGCCGCAGTCATGCAGCAGCCGAAGCCAGGCCTCGGGCGCAGGCTCGCCGAGTGCGCCCTGCATCTCCTGCCAGCTCCGTTCGGCCACAAGCGCATCCACTTCGCCGGCCGTGACCATCGCACCCATGCGCGCGATCGTCTCCGGCGCGACCGTGAAGCCGAGCGGCTGGTAGCGGGCGAGGAAACGCGCGACGCGCAGCACCCGCACCGGGTCCTCATTGAAGGCCTCCGAGACATGGCGGAGCGTGCGCGATTCGATGTCCCGCATCCCGCCGCAGGGATCGACCAGCGTGCCGTCGGCGTCGCGCGCCATCGCGTTGACCGTCAGGTCGCGGCGGCGCAGGTCTTCCTCGAGCGTGACGTCCGGCGAGAAGCGCAGCTCGAATCCACGGTAGCCCGGCCCGGTCTTGCGCTCGGTGCGGGCGAGCGCGTGTTCCTCGCGGGTCTCGGGGTGCAGGAATACCGGGAAGTCGCGGCCAACCTGGCGGAATCCCGCGGCCTGCATCTCCTCGGGCGTCGAGCCGACCACGACCCAGTCGCGCTCGCGGACCGGCCTGCCGAGCAGCTCGTCACGGACCGCGCCGCCGACGAGATAGACTTTCATCCGGTCATGTTACGCGATTCCCCGACACGCCTGATCCGCAGCCTCGCGCTCGCCGCCGTCGCCGCCGCGTCGTCCGGCTGCTACTACCTGCAGCTTGCGGCCGGGCAGATGGAGATGAACAGCCGGCGCGAGCCGATCGAGGAGCTGCTCGCGCGCGAGGACACGGACGAATCCCTGCGCCGGCGCCTCGACCACGCGAATCGCGCCCGCGCATTCGCGATGAGTGAGCTCTCGCTGCCGGACAACGGCAGCTATCGCAGCTACGCCGACCTCGGCCGGCCGTATGCGACCTGGAACCTGTTCGCGGCGCCGGAGTTCTCGGTCACGCCGCGCGAGTGGTGCTTTCCGGTCGCGGGCTGCGTGAGCTACCGCGGGTACTTCGACGAGGACGATGCCGAACGCGCGGCCCGGCGCTACGCGGCGCGCGGTTTCGACGTCTACGTCGGACCGTCGATCGCCTACTCGACGCTCGGGCACCTGCGCGATCCGGTGCTGAACACGATGCTCGCCTACGGCGACCGCGAGCTCGCTGCCTTCCTGTTCCACGAGCTCGCGCACCAGGCGGTCTACGCGCCGGGCGACAGCGACTTCAACGAGGCCTTCGCGACCGTGGTCGAGGTCGAGGGCCTGCGCCGCTGGCTCGCGGCGGCCGCCGGCGAGGATCCACTGGTAGAATTCCTGGGCGCGCGCCGGCGCCAGAACGCGATCGCGGACGCGATGGTCGCGAGCCGCGCGCGCCTCGCCGCGGTCTATGCGGACGGTCCCGACGACGCGGCGCGCCGGGAAGCGAAAGCCGCAGAACTCGCGCGCCTGCGCGAAGCGCTCGCCGCCGCCGGGCTCGGCAAGGCCGGCACGCTCAACAACGCGCGGCTCGCCGCGGTCGCGGCCTACCACCGCTGCGTGCCCGCGCTCGACGCGGAACTCGCGCGGCTCAATCGCGACCTGCCGGCGTTCTACGCGGCGATGAAGTCGCTCGAGCGCGATGCGCTTGCGCGCCGGCGGCTCTGTCCGCCGCCTGCTAGCTGAGATAGCGCGGGAGGATGGCGTCCATCGGCTGCGGCGCGATGCCGAGCCGCGCGAGCCCGTTGACCCGGCAGACGCTGTCGACCAGGAGCGAGCGGTAATTGTCGGTCGAGAACGGCTTGCCCGGCACGAAATCGCAGATCGCCGCCTGCGCGCGGGCGGCCGTATCCGGCAGGCCGATGATCGCGCGGTGAAGTCCGAGCCGGTCGCGGATCGTCCGGACGATGTCCCGGAGCGTGAACACCTCGGGCCCGCCGAGCTCGTAGGTCTCGCCGGCAGTCGCCTCGTCCGCGAGCGCGTGCATCATCGCCCCGACCACATCCTCGACCCAGACCGGCGCGAAGCGCGCGTTCGGGCGCGCGAGCGGGAACACGAGCGGGATGGCGCGGAGCAGGCGCGCAAAGCGGTTCACGAAGTCGTCGCGCGGGCCGAAGATCACCGAGGGCTGGAAGATCGTCCAGGCGAGGTCGGCCCCGCATTCCTCGCGGATCACGCGTTCGGCGCGGCCCTTGCTCCGCAGGTAGTGGCTCGTGCCTCGATCGGGATCGGCATTCAGCGCACTCACCTGCAGGAGCCGCGCCACGCGCTGGCGGCGGCAGCTGGCGACGAGGTTCCGCGCGAGCGCCACGTGCGCGCGCTCGAAGCCGCGGCCATCGCGGCCGCGCTCATTCAGGATGCCGACCAGATTGACGACCGCCTGCTGGCCGGCGAGCAGCCGGTCGAGCGCCGCCGGATCATGGATATCCGCGGCGACCAGCGTGAGGGTCGGCAGCAGCCGCAGGTGCTTGGCCCGATCGGGATTGCGCGTCGGCACCGTGATGCGGATGCCCTCGCTGGCGAGCGCGGCCGCAAGCTGGGTGCCGACGAAGCCCGAGCCGCCAAGCAGGCAAACGGAAAGCGTGGTCACGGCCCGATTATACGGGCCGTGGCAGCGTGCCCGGCCTCAGCGCAGCGGCAACAGCAGAATCTGGTTGCCGCGCCGAATCTGGATCAGCACCGAGGCCTGGCCTTTCGTGGCCTCGCGCAGCTGCGCCAGGCTCGCGATGCGCGTGCGGTTGACCGTAATGATCCGGTCTTCCGCCAGCAGGAACTGCGCAGCCGGGCTTCCCGGGGCGACCGAGCGGACGCGCACGCCGCCGCCCGCCGCATCCTCGGTCGCCTCGACCAGCTCCGCGCCGGCGAGGGCCGGGTGGATCTCCGAGGCATCCGCGAGCTGGGCCGGCTCCTTGAGCACCGCGGTCACGGCCTTCGGCTTGCCGTCACGCAGCAGCCCGATCGCAACCGACTCGCCGACCTTCAGCATGCCGATCGTGTTCCGCAGCTCGGCATTCGTCTTGATCGGCTGGCCGCGTACCGAGGTGATCAGGTCGCTGACCTCGATGCCCGCCCGGGCCGCCGCCGAACCCTCGGCGATCTGGGTCACGAGCGCGCCCTGGGCGTCGTCGGGCAGGCCGAGGCTCTTCCGGAACTCCGACGTCAGGGTGATGGAGACGACGCCGAGCTGGCCGCGGTTGACCTCGCCGGATTCGATCAGCTGGTCCATCACGGTGCGGACCATGTTCGACGGGATCGCGAAGCCGATGCCGATGTTGCCGCCGCCCTGGCCGGACAGGATCACGGAATTGATGCCAACCAGCTCGCCGTCGAGCGACACCAGCGCGCCGCCCGAATTGCCCGGGTTGATCGCGGCGTCGGTCTGGATGAAGTCCTCGAAATTATCGCGGCTGATACCGGAACGGCCGAGCGCGCTCACGATGCCGGAGGTGACCGTGTGCTGGAGGCCGAAAGGATTGCCGATCGCGATGACGAAATCGCCGACCTGGAGCTTCGACGAGTCCGCGAGGCGGATCTCGGCCGGCAGCTTGCCGTCGGTGACCTTGAGCACCGCGACGTCGGAACGCTCGTCGCTGCCGACCACCTCGGCCTTGAGCTCGACGTCGTCGACCAGCGTGATCGTGATCTCGCTCGCGTTCTTGACGACGTGGGCATTGGTGACGATGAAACCGTTCTTCGCGTCCACGATGACGCCGCTGCCTGCGCTCCGGAACTCGCGCTCGCGCGGCGCCGCGTCGGGAGGCAAGCCGAAGAAGCGCCGGAAGCCCGGGTCATCGAAGAACGGGTTGCGCTGCTGGGCGATCGTGCCCCGGACGCCAATGTTGACGACCGCCGGCGACACGCGCTTGATGACCGGCGCGAACGTCGGCTGCGCGGTGGAATTCTGGGCGAAGGCTGAGCTGGCAGCGAACACAGCGATGGCTGCGAGCGCCACGACGATTCGGTTCATGCGGTGGGACCTCGTGGGTGCGCGGAGTCTGACCCAGGCCTCCTGCCACAAGTTCCTGACTCCGCAGATGCCTTATTTTCCTGTGTGCGGACGCTTCCGTGAACAAACGGTGCGTATTTTGTGCTCTTTTTGCGCATACCAGATGTTGTGCTGCGCGGATTTTTGCCCGGGTGGGGGGAGGGCACGGGAGTTGGTCCGAATCAGCCTGAGATGATGCTTATAACTAATTGAAATATAGTATGTTTTTACAGCGTGTTTTTTGCATAAGGAAATCCTTGACACCATGCTCACACGGAAATAATTTCCCAACCTGACACAAGATCTTGTGGTCGCCGGCAAATCGGGTGGGTGGCCGGCGGAAGAGCCAGGGAGCCAAGGTGAAGTCGAAGTCAGGCGGCGCAATTGCTGCGCCGGCCAGGCGGAGATTTCTCTGGCGAAAGGGTCGGACGGCCTGTTTCAGGGGAGCTTGGTAGAGAAAATGAGTACTGCGGTGAGGATCGAGCAGAAGGACGTCGAAGAGATCCCGTTTCAGGAGGCGTCGCTCGACATCTGGGACCGGAAGTACCGGCTGACGGCCAAGGACGGCACCCCGATCGACGGAACGATGGACGACACCTGGCGCCGTGTCGCGACGACGCTCGCCGACGTCGAAGACGCGACCGTCCGCGAGCAGTGGTTTGACCGTTTCCTGTGGGCGCTGCGCAAAGGCGCGATCCCGGCGGGCCGCATCATGTCGAATGCGGGCGCGCTCGCGCACAAGCCGGCGACGTCCACGATCAACTGCACCGTGTCCGGCACCATCCGCGATTCGATGGACGACATCCTGAACAAGGTGCACGAGGCCGGGCTCACGCTGAAGGCGGGCTGCGGCATCGGCTACGAATTCTCGACGCTGCGCCCGCGCGGTGCCTATGTCGCCGGCGCCGGCGCCCACACCTCGGGCCCGATGTCATTCATGGACATCTACGACCGCATGTGTTTCACCGTGTCCTCGGCGGGCGGCCGCCGCGGCGCACAGATGGGCACTTTCGACGTCGGCCACCCGGACGCGATGGACTTCATCCGCGCGAAACGCGAGAACGGGCGGCTCCGCCAGTTCAACCTCTCCCTGCTCGTGACCGACGAATTCGTCGCCGCGGTGCGCGCGGACCAGGACTGGAAGCTCGCCTTCCCGATGCCGGCGCGCGAATACAACCCGACCGAGCACGACCTGCACGATGCGACCCGCTACGTCTGGCGTGAATGGCCGGAGGCCGAAGGCTACGTCGCGAACGAGGACGGCCTGGTCGCCTGCAAGATCTACAAGACCCTGCCAGCGCGGCGGCTCTGGGACGTCATCATGGCGTCCACCTACGATTTCGCCGAGCCCGGCTTCGTGCTGATCGACCGGGTCAACGAGATGAACAACAACTGGTGGTGCGAGAACATCCGCGCCACCAACCCCTGCGGCGAGCAGCCGCTGCCGCCCTACGGCTCCTGCCTGCTCGGCTCCGTGAACCTGACGCGCCGGGCGAGAAGTCTCGACCCGTTGCCGGTGAGACCACGTGAGGCCTGGAAGATATCCAGGGCCAGCTCGAAACTCTCGGCCCAGACTCTCAGGTTTCTGCAGGCGGGCCGCCTTCCCGCCGGCGGCGCCGTGCCCTCGGTCTTCGGATCTTTGGCGGCCGGTATCGCAGGATCCGGAGACGCGTTCTGTTCTTTCTCACCGCCATTGCCGTGTTGTTCCTTCATATCTCCAGATCCTGATGCGCCCCGTGGGCCCGTAGACCATGACCCCGCGCATGTCGGTCCCGTCGGTCCTACAGAAGATCGCCGCTCACAAGCGCGAGGAAGTCGCGGTCCGCAAGGCCGCGCGGCCGGTGG
>JANNHT010000170.1:0-3382 GCA_031404555.1 Gammaproteobacteria bacterium | reverse complement strand
GGCTTCGGTCGCGATCTGGACAACCACGCCCTGGACGCTGCCCGCGAACCAGGCGGTGTGCCTGCATCCACTGTTTCCCTACGTGCTGGCGGAGTTCGACCGGCCCTCGGGCCGCGAGCGGCTCATCGTCGCCGACGCACTGAAGGAGTCCTTCGCCGCGCGCATCGGCGCGACGGCGACCCGCGTGCTCGCGATCGCGACTGGCGAGACGCTCGAGGGGCTGCGCCTCGAGCATCCGTTCTACGAACGCGAGGTGCCCGTGATCCTCGGCGATCACGTGACCCTCGACGTCGGCACGGGCGCCGTGCACACCGCGCCGGGCCATGGCGCCGACGACTACGAGATGGGTCGGCGCTACGGGCTGCCGATCGACAATCCGGTCGGCCCCGACGGACGCTTCGTCGCGGGCACGCCGCAGGTAGAGGGCCTGGGGGTGTTTGACGCCAACCCGAAGATCATCGAGATGCTCGACGCCGCGGGCCGGCTGATCCATCACGAGTCCTACCGCCACAGCTATCCGCACTGCTGGCGCCACAAGACGCCGGTCATCTTCCGCGCGACGCCGCAGTGGTTCCTCAGCATGGAGAAGGAGGGGCTCCGCCGCGACGCGCTCACGGCGATCAAGACGGTGCGCTGGATCCCGGGCTGGGGAGAGCAGCGCATCACCGGCATGATCGAGACCCGCCCGGACTGGTGCATCTCGCGCCAGCGCGCCTGGGGCGTGCCGCTCGCGATGTTCGTGCACAAGGAAACCGGGGAGCCGCACCCACAGACGCCGGAACTGCTCGAACGCGTAGCAGAGCTCGTCGCCGCGGGCGGCATCGAGGCCTGGTTCGCGCTGAACCCGCGGCACCTGATCGGCGACGAAGCGCTCGTGTACGAGAAGTGCGACGACGTGATGGACGTCTGGCTCGATTCCGGCGCCGTGCACCACGTCCTGCCGGCGCTGCGTCCGGGGCTCATTCCGTTCCCTGCGGACGTCTATCTCGAAGGCTCGGACCAGCATCGCGGTTGGTTCCACAGCTCGCTGCTCGTATCCGTTGCGGGCAAGGGTGCCGCACCCTACCGGCAGGTGCTCACGCACGGATTCTTCGTGGACGAGAAGGGCCGAAAGATGTCGAAATCGCTCGGTAACGTGGTCGCGCCACAAAGGGTCATGCAGTCGCTCGGCGCCGATGTGCTCCGGCTCTGGGTGGCCGCGACCGACTACAGCGGCGAGATGAGCGTCTCCGACGAAATCCTGAAGCGCATGTCAGAAAGCTACCGGCGCATGCGCAATACGATCCGATTCCTGCTCGGAAATCTTGCCGGGTTCGATCCCGCAAGGGATTCACTCCCGGTCGAGCGGCTGCTGGAAATTGACCGCTGGGCTCTCGCGCGCGCCGCCCGCCTGCAGGACGAAGTGACCGAGGCCTACCGTCACTACGAGTTCCATTCGATCTACCAGAAGGTCCACAACTTCTGCGTCGTGGAAATGGGGTCGTACTGGCTCGATATCCTGAAGGACCGCCTGTACACGATGCCGACGACGAGCGCCGGCCGGCGTTCGGCGCAGACCGCGATGCACCACATCGCGGAGTCGATGGTGCGCTGGCTCGCGCCGATCCTGTCGTTTACCGCCGAGGAGATCTGGAAATTCCTGCCGGGGCCGCGCGAGCCCTCGGTGCTGTTCTCGACCTGGTGGAAGCTGCCGGCGGCGGCCACGAGCGATACGGTCGACTGGGATGCGCTGATCGCGCTCAAGACCGATGTCTCACGCGAACTCGAACGCCTGCGCACCGCGGGATCGCTCGGCGCGCCGCTCGAGGCCGGGGTGGACGTGTTCCTCGACGAGGTGCAGCATCGGCGCATGGCCGCGATCGGCGACGAACTCCGCTTCCTGCTGATCACCTCATCTGCGCGGTTCCGTCCCGCCGCCGAGCGCCCGACCGACGCCGTGCTCGCGGATTCCGTCGCGAAGGACGGCGCGTGGATCTCGGTCTCGGTGATCGAGGCGCCGAAATGCGCGCGCTGCTGGCACCGGCGCGAGGATGTCGGGTCCGACCCGGCGCATCCGGAGATCTGTGCCCGCTGCGTCGTCAATCTGGGCATCGGTGAGACGAGGCTCTACGCATGATCAGCCTGCACATCCCCCAGCGCACGGCGCTCGTCTGGCTCTGGCTGTCGGCATTCGTCATCGCGCTCGACCAGCTGACGAAGTGGCTCATCGTCAACAGCTTCGCGCTCTACGAGATCCTGCCGCTCGGGCGGTGGCTCGACCTCACGCGCCTGCACAACGAGGGCGCTGCCTTCAGCCTGCTTGCCCAGGCCGGCGGCTGGCAGCGCTGGTTCTTCGTCGGCCTCGCGAGCATCATCGGCGTCGCGATCGTCTGGTGGCTGCGCACTCTGCCGGCGCGCGGCCATCCCTGGCTCTCGATCGGCCTCGCCCTGATCCTCGGCGGCGCCCTCGGCAATGCCTATGACCGGCTGGTCCACGGCCACGTCGTGGATTTCCTGCACTTCCACTGGAACCTGGCGTACTTCCCCGCGTTCAACGTGGCAGACATCGCGATCACGAGCGGCGCGATCATGCTGGTGATCGACGCGCTGATGCACACGAAGCGCACCGAGGCCCGATCCGGATGAAGGTGCTGCTCGCCAATCCGCGCGGCTTCTGCGCGGGCGTTGACCGGGCGATCGACATCGTCGAGCGGGCGATTGAACTCTTCGGCGCGCCGATCTACGTGCGCCACGAAGTCGTGCACAACCGGTTTGTGGTCGAGCGCCTGCGCGGCCTCGGCGCGGTGTTCGTGGACGAACTCGACGAGGTGCCGGCCGGCGCGACCGTGATCTTCAGCGCGCACGGCGTGTCCTCAGCGGTGGAGCAGGAGGCATCCCGGCGCGGGCTCGCGGTGTTCGACGCGACCTGCCCGCTGGTGACCAAGGTGCACATGGAAGTCGGCCGCTATGCGAAAGACGGCCTCGACGTGATCCTGATCGGCCATGCGGGCCACCCGGAGGTGGAGGGCACCATGGGCCGCTTCGATACGGTGCCCGGCGGGCGCATCCACCTGGTCGAGACGGTCGAGGACGCGAAGCGGATCGCCGTGCGCGACCCCGCGAAGCTCGCGGTCGTCACGCAGACGACGCTCTCCGTCGACGACACGGCGCGGGTGATGGCGGCGCTGCGCGAGCGCTTCCCGACTCTCGCGACGCCGCGCAAGGAAGACATCTGTTACGCGACCCAGAACCGCCAGGATGCGGTCAAGGCGCTGGTCGCCCAGTGCGACGTGATCGTCGTGGTCGGTTCGCAGTCGAGCTCGAATTCCAACCGCCTGCGCGAGATCGCGACGCGGGCCGCTTGGTCGAGTACGAGGGCGGCGGCGAGGAGACGCGCTCCAAC
>JANNHT010000169.1:0-14572 GCA_031404555.1 Gammaproteobacteria bacterium | reverse complement strand
CTGACCGACAAGGAATACCAGCGGATGCGGGACGCGTCGATCGCGGTGCTCCGCCAGGTCGGGGTCGAATGTTAGGGTGCGACCGTGATAGAATCGCCAGTGTGGTCGCCCATCTGGTCGAAATTCTCGATCGAGCAGACGATGATGCAGTTGTCCTTGCGGTCCCGCACGACCTCCATCTCGAATTCCTTCCAGCCGAGCACCGATTCCTCGACCAGCACCTCGCCGGTCGGCGAGGCATCGAGTCCACGCGTGACGATCGCCTCAAACTCCTCGCGGTTGAAGGCGATGCCGCCGCCGGTGCCGCCGAGCGTGAATGACGGGCGGATCACGGTCGGATAACCGACCTCGCCCTGGACCGCGAGGGCCTCCTCGAGGCTGTGCGCGATGTACGAGCGCGGACTCTCGAGCCCGATCCCGCGCATCGCGTTGCGGAACAGCTCGCGGTCCTCCGCCATGTCGATCGCCTCGCGCGAGGCGGCGATCATCTCCACGCCGTACTGCTCGAGCACGCCCTCGCGCACGAGGTCGAGCGCGGTATTCAGCGCGGTCTGGCCGCCCATGGTCGGAAGGAGCGCGTCCGGGCGTTCCTTTTCAATGATCCGCGCGACCGTGCGCCAGTCCACCGGCTCGATGTAGATCGAGTCGGCCATCTCCGGGTCGGTCATGATGGTCGCGGGATTCGAGTTCACGAGGATGACGCGGTAGCCCTCCTCGCGCAGGGCCCGGCACGCCTGCGCGCCGGAGTAATCGAATTCGCAGGCCTGGCCGATCACGATCGGGCCCGCGCCGATGATCAGGATGCTCTCGATGTCGGTGCGCTTGCCCATCAGCGCGCCACCGCGCCTTCGGCAGTTGCCGCCTGGTTTCGCATCAGCTGCTGCAGGCGACGCGCCATCAGGAACACGAAGTGATCGAACAGCGGGCGCAGGTCCTGCGGCCCCGGGCTCGCTTCGGGATGGCCCTGGAAACCGAAAGCCGGCCGGTCGGTGCGCGCGATGCCCTGCAGCGTACCGTCGAACAGCGAGCGATGCGTGGGGCGGAGCCGCGCCGGCAGCGTGGCCTCGTCCACCGCGAAGCCGTGGTTCTGGCTGGTGATGACGACATGACCGCCGACCAGCTCCTGGACCGGGTGATTGGCGCCGTGGTGGCCAAACTTCATCTTGACCGTCTTCGCGCCGCTCGCGAGCGCGAGCAGCTGGTGGCCGAGGCAGATGCCAAAAACCGGTATGTCGGTTTCGAGGAATTCGCCGATCGCCGCGATCGCATAGGTGCAGGGTTCCGGGTCGCCGGGGCCGTTCGAAAGGAAAATCCCGTCCGGCGCGAGTGCCAGCACATCGGCCGCGCTCGTCTGCGCGGGCACGACGGTCATGCGACAGCCGTGGTCGGCGAGCAGGCGCAGGATGTTGCGCTTGATGCCGAAGTCGTAGGCGACCACGTGCAGGCGTGAGCCCGGACGCAGCACGCGTCCCATCTCGCGCCCGATCGTTCCGTCGTTCCATTGGTACGCCGTGCGCGCCGAGACGACTTTGGCGAGGTCCATGCCCTTCAGGCCGGGGAAGGCGCGAGCGGCGCGAAGCGCCACATCGGCATCGGCCTTGTCGGCGGTCGCGATGCAGCCACCCTGGGCGCCGCGCTCGCGCAGGATCCGGGTGAGCATGCGCGTGTCGATGCCGGCAATCGCGACCGTCTCGCCTTCGACCAGGAACTCAGAAAGCGAATGGCTCGCGCGCCAGCTCGAGTGCTGGAGCGGCAGGTCGCGGATCACGAGGCCAGCCGCATGCACCGCGTCCGATTCCATGTCCTCGGGGGTGACGCCGGTATTGCCGATGTGCGGGTAGGTCAGCGTGACGATCTGCCGGGAATAGGACGGGTCAGTCAGGATCTCCTGGTAACCCGTCATCGCCGTATTGAAGACGACTTCGCCGGTCGTGACGCCCGAGGCACCGATCGAAACGCCGCGAAACACCGTGCCGTCCTCGAGTGCAAGCACTGCGGGTGTCGGTGTCACCAGTGCGTCTCCCTGTAGACCGGGCAATCGCTTACGTCAGGCGCAGGCCCGGAGCCGATGGAGCCTCGGGGTCTCCACCAACCGTGAATCGCTTGTCAAAGGGGGCCGCGACCTGAGCGCGGATTCTACAAGACCGGCATGCAAAAGGGGACGGCAAGAAAAAGGGGACGCATCCCTTTCCCGGTATTCCGGAAAAGGGATGCGTCCCCTTTTTCTTGCCAAGGGATGCGTCCCCTCTTTCACGTCCCTTTTTACAGGCCGAGCACGTCCGACATGCCGTAGAGGCCGGGCGGCCGCCCGACCAGCCATCTCGCCGCGGTGAGCGCCCCGACCGCAAACGTCATGCGGTCGGTGGTCCGATGCACGAGCTCCAGGGATTCGCCGGTTCCCGCGAACAGCAGGTGATGGTCGCCGACGATGTCGCCTGCGCGCAGGCTGGCAAATCCGACCTTGCGGCCGCCGGCAGCCGACACGATCTCGCCCAGGCGGAGCGCCGTGCCCGATGGCGCATCCGCCTTGTTGCGGTGATGGGCCTCGAGGATCTCGGCGTCATAGTCGGGAGGGAGGGCCGCAGCGGCGCGGGCTGCGAGGCCGAACAGCAGGTTGACCGCGAGCGACATGTTGGGCGCCAGCAGGATCGCAAGCCCGCCGCTCGCTGCTCGGATCTGTGCCAGGCGCAGGTCATCGAGCCCGGTCATGCCGATGACGAGAGGTACACCCGCCTTGCGGACCGCGGACAGGGTTTCGTCGAGGGCCTCCGGCAGCGTGAAGTCGATCGCGACCTCGGCCTGCGCGAGCGCCTTCGATCGATCCGCGGTGACGGGCACCGCCATCGGCGGGCACTGCGCGACATCGCCGGCGTCGCGGCCGAGGGCCGCGGAGCGCGGCGAGGCCAGGGCGCCGGTCAGCGTGAAGTCGGCAGAATCGCGGATCGCGCGCACGAGGCATCGGCCCATGCGTCCGCTCACCCCGAACACCGCGACCTGGGTCATGTCAGCTGCCGATCTTGCCGAAGAACTGGCGGACGCCCTCGAGCCATGAGCGCTCGCGCGGATTGTGCCGCTTGCCATCGCCCGCAAGTGATGTCTCAAGCTTCCTCAGCAGGTCTTTCTGTTCGGTGCCGAGGTCGACGGGCGTTTCGACCACGATCCGGCAGAACAGGTCACCCGTGGCCCCGCCGCGCACTGGCTTGACGCCTTTCTCGCGCAGGCGGAACACGCGTCCGGATTGGGTGCCGGCCGGCACCTTGATCATGGCCTGACCGTCAAGCGTCGGGACCTCGATGCTGCCGCCGAGCGCAGCCGTCACGAAACTGACCGGCACTTCGCAGGACAGGTGCGCATGGTCGCGTTCGAAGATCGGGTGCTCGCGCACCGCTATCTCGACGTAGAGATCGCCCGGCGGCCCGCCGTTGCGGCCGGCCTCGCCCTCGCCCGCGAGCCGGATGCGGTCGCCGTTGTCGACGCCGGCCGGCACCTTGACCGAGAGACGCTTGCCGGCGCGCATGCGTCCCTGTCCGCCGCACTTCGGGCAGGGATCCTTGATGATCTGGCCGCGGCCCTTGCAGCGCGGGCAGGTCTGCTGCACGGCGAAGGGCCCCTGCCGCACGCGCACCTGGCCGCTTCCCGAGCAGGTGTCGCAGACGGGCGGCGTGCTCCCGCGCGCAGCGCCGGAGCCATTGCATTCGCCGCACTCGGCGACCGTCTGGAAGTCGATTTCCGTCGAGGTCCCGAACACCGCCTGTTCGAGGTCGAGCGCCAGTTCATAGCGGAGATCCGCGCCGCGAAAGACGGCATTGCGTCCGCCGCCACGGCGGCCGCCACCGAAGATGTCCCCGAACATGTCGCCGAAGACGTCGCCAAACGCATCCGAGGGGCTGAAGCCCTGCCCCGCGCCGCGCGTCGCGTCGAGCCCGGCGTGGCCGTACTGGTCGTAGGCCGCGCGCTTGTGCGCGTCGGTCAGGATCTCGTAGGCCTCCTTCGCTTCCTTGAAGCTCTCTTCGGCTTCCTTGTCGTCGGGATTGCGGTCCGGGTGATACTTCATCGCCAGGCGCCGGTATGCCTTGGTCACGGCATCCTCGGTGGCGTTTTTCGGCACGCCCAGTACCTGGTAGTAATCACGCTTCGACATGTGGCCCCTCAAGCGCGAACGCCGGGCGACCTGAGGTCGTCCGGCGGACGCTCAAACTCCGGACCCGGATGCCGGCCGTCAGTGCGGCTTCGGCCCCTTGTCCTTGATCTCCTCGAACTCCGCGTCGAGCACGTCGTCCTTGCCGGCGTCGGCGCCCGGCTTCGCGGAGGCCGCGGGCTCCGCGCCCGGGGCACCGCTCTCTGCCTGGTAAGCGCGCTGCACGACCGGCGCACTCGCCTTCGCGAGCGCCTCGGCCTTGTGCTCGATCGCCGCCTTGTCGTCGCTCTTCAGCGTCCCGCGCAGGTCCGACAGCGCCGCTTCGATCGCGGCGCGCTCCTCGCCCGTCACCTTGTCGCCGAGGTCCTTCAGCGACTTCTCGGTTGCATGCAGCAGCGCATCGGCGCGGTTCCTGGTGTCGACCAGCTCGCGGAACTTCTTGTCCTCGGCGGCGTGCGACTCGGCGTCGCGCACCATCTGCTTGATCTCCTCCTCGGACAGGCCGGAGGACGCCTTGATCACGATCTTCTGCTCCTTGCCCGTCGCCTTGTCCTTGGCGGACACGTGCAGGATGCCGTTCGCATCGATGTCGAACGTCACCTCGATCTGCGGCATGCCGCGCGGCGACGGCGGGATGTCGGTCAGGTCGAATTTGCCGAGCGACTTGTTGTCGGACGCGCGCTCACGCTCGCCCTGGAGCACGTGGATCGTCACGCCGCTCTGGTTGTCGTCGGCGGTCGAGAACACCTGCGAAGTCTTGGTCGGAATCGTCGTGTTCTTTTCGATCAGGCGCGTCATCACGCTGCCGAGCGTCTCGATGCCGAGCGACAGCGGCGTGACGTCGAGCAGCAGCACGTCCTTGACGTCGCCCGCCAGCACGCCACCCTGGATGCCGGCGCCGACCGCGACCGCCTCGTCCGGATTGACGTCCTTGCGCGGCTCCTTGCCGAAGAAATCCTTGACCGCTTTCTGCACCAGCGGCATGCGGGTCTGGCCGCCGACCAGGATCACCTCGTCCACCTCGTTGATCGAGAGTCCCGCATCCTTCAGCGCGACGCGACAGGGCTCGACCGTGCGCGCGACGAGGTCCTCGACGAGCGACTCGAGCTTGGCGCGCGTCAGCTTCAGCGTCAGGTGCTTCGGACCCGATGCATCCGCCGTGATGTAGGGCAGGTTGATCTCGGTCTGCTGTCCCGAGGACAGCTCGATCTTCGCCTTCTCCGCGGCTTCCTTCAGGCGCTGTACCGCAAGCGGGTCCTTGCGCACGTCGACGCCGCTTTCCTTCTGGAACTCGGCCGCGATGTAGTCGATGACCTTGCGGTCGAAGTCCTCGCCGCCCAGGAAGGTGTCACCGTTCGTCGAGAGCACCTCGAACTGGCGCTCGCCGTCGACGTCCGCGATCTCGATGATCGAGACGTCGAAGGTGCCGCCGCCGAGGTCATAGACTGCGATCTTGCGATCCTTGCCCTTCTTGTCCATGCCGTAGGCGAGCGCGGCCGCGGTCGGTTCATTGATGATGCGGCGGACGTTGAGGCCGGCGATGCGGCCCGCATCCTTGGTGGCCTGGCGCTGCGCGTCGTTGAAATAGGCGGGCACCGTGATCACGGCGTCCGTGACGGTCTCACCGAGGTAGTCCTCGGCCGTCTTCTTCATCTTCATCAGCACGCGAGCCGAGATCTCCGGCGGCGCCATCTGCTTGCCCTGGGCCTCGAGCCAGGCGTCGCCGTTGTCGGCGCGCACGATCTTGTAGGTCTCGAGCGGAATGTCCTTCTGGACCACCTGGTCCTCGTACCGGCGCCCGATCAGGCGCTTGACCGCATGAAAGGTGTTCTGCGAGTTGGTGACCGCCTGGCGCTTGGCCGGCTGGCCGACCAGCACCTCGCCGTCTTTCGTGAAGGCGACGACCGACGGGGTCGTGCGATCGCCCTCGCTGTTCTCGATGACCTTGGGGGTCCCGCCTTCCATGACGGCCACGCAGGAATTCGTGGTGCCGAGGTCGATGCCGATGATCTTGGCCATGAATGGCTCCGGAATGAATGACTGGGCAGGGTGTGGGGACGCGTTCTGCCGCTTTCAACCGCTGGCGGGGTCCGCGGGGGCCCCGGGGGACTCGGGGGCCACCGAAACGATGACCCGGGCCGGGCGCAGCAGGCGCCCGTTCAGCAACCAGCCCCGCTGCACGACCTGGATCACGGTATGCGCCGGGTGCTCTGCCGAAGGCCGGGTCGCCATTGCCTCGTGCTGGGCAGGGTCAAAGGGCTGGCCGGCCGGGTCGAGCTCTTCGAGTCCGGCGCGTTCGAATGCCTTCATCAGCAGCCGGAGCGTTGCGCCCTGCCCTTCGCGGAGCGTCGCCGCATCGGCGGTCGCTGCCGTCTCGAGTGCGAGGGCCAGGCTGTCGGCCACCGGCAGGAGTTCGCCAGCAAACCGCTCGACGCCGTACTGGCGCGCCGCATCGATCTCGCGGGCCGAGCGCTTGCGGACGTTGTCGAGCTCGGCAATCGCCCGCAGCAGGTCGCCACGGTGCTGTTCCGCCCTGGCCTCCGCCTCGGCGGCACGCGCCTCGGCTGCTTCTTCCGGAGACTCGCGCGCGGCCTCCGCGTCGGTTTCGGGTTCCTGGGGACCGGATGCACTCATGTGGCCACGCGTTGGGCTCAGTCCCGGGAATTCAAGGCGGAGCCGAGCATGCGCGCCGCGATGTCGACGACCGGTATGACGCGCTCATAGGCCATGCGCGTCGGACCGATCACGCCGACCACGCCGACCACGCGGTCGTCCTGCGTATACGGGGCGACCACCACGCTGCAGTCGTCGAGGATGTGAAAGCCCGACTCGTGGCCGATGAAGATCTGTACGCCCTCGCCATGCAGGCTCTGGTCGAGCAGGTGCAGGATGTCGCGCTTCTCGTTGAAGGCCTCGAACAGCCGGCGCAGGCGATCCATGTTCGAGAGTTCGGCGAAGCCCATCAGGTTGGTCTCCCCGGCGACCACCATGTCGGCGTCGCGCTCGTCCGGCTGCTCGGCGAATGCGCGCTGTGCAAGCGTGATGGTGTCGATCATCAGCCGGTTCATCTGCTCGCGGGTTTCCTGGAGCTGGGCGACGAGCCGGGTGCGCACGCCTGCGAGCTCCTGCCCGCCGAACTGCTCGTTCAGGAACGTCGCGGCGCGGCGCAGCTCCTCCGCGGGGAAATGGCGGTCGAGCTGCACCACCCGGTTCTGCACCTCGTGACCATTCACGACGAGGATCGCCAGCACGCGATTTCCCGAGAGTCCGACGAACTCGATCTGAGACAATGCCGCGTGCGTCTCGCGCGGAACGGTCACGACGCCCGCGAGGTGGGTCAGGCTCGAGACGAGCTGCGAGGCGGCGGTGACGAGCGCTTTCGGGTCGCCGGCCCGCAGGTCAAACTGGCGACGCAGTTCGTCGATCTCGGTCTGCCCGGGTGGCTGGTAGCGCAGCAAGGCATTGACGAAGTAGCGATAGCCCTTGTCGGTCGGCACGCGCCCCGCCGAGGTATGGGGTGAGCTGACGAAGCCGTGGTGCTCGAGATCGGCCATCACGTTCCGGATGGTCGCCGCGGACAGGCTGAGGCCGGATTCGCGGGTCAGCGTGCGGGATCCGACGGGCTGGCCGTCGCGCACGTAGCATTCGATCAGCGTGCGCAGCAGCAGCTGTGCGCGGTCGCTGGGCAGGTTGTCGGCACCCGATGGGATGTCGCTCATAAGTATCTGTCAGAAAAGGAAATTGGCATTCTTGCCGGAACCGGGGATCAAACTAGCAATCACGCTTGCCGAGTGTCAAGGAAAGCCCTGCATGCTAAAAAGCCCCGAAACCAGATGAACAAGCCCTTCTCCCGGATCGCGCTCGTCGGCAAGGTCGAGGACACGCGAGTCGCCGACTCGATGGTCGCGCTGGCTCGTCACCTCTGCGCCCGCGGCCTGGCCGTCCTCGTCGATCGCGGCGCGGCCATCGCCGGACTGCCGGAGGGCGTGCTGCGGCGTCCGCTCGCGGAACTCGGCCGCGAGGCGGACCTGATCGTCGCAATCGGCGGCGACGGCACCATGCTGTTCGCGGCCCAGCTCGCGCTCGAACGCGGCCTGCCGCTGCTTGGCGTCAATCGTGGCCGACTGGGATTCCTGACCGACGTGTCGCCCGACGACATGATCGGCAATGTCGACGAAGTGCTGGAAGGCCGCTATGAAACCGACGTGCGCCACCTGCTGGAAGCCCATCTCACGCGTGCCGACGGTCAGGCGATCACGTATCGCGCGCTCAATGACATCGTGGTCCAGCGCCATGAGACCGGCCGCATGGTGGAACTCGAGACCTGGATCGACGGTTGCTTCGTCAACACCCATGGCGGCGACGGCCTCGTGATCGCAAGCTCGACCGGCTCGACCGCCTACGCCCTCTCCTGCGGCGGACCGATCATCCACCCGATGCTGGGTGCGGTGGTGATCGCGCCGATCTCCCCGCACACGCTCTCCGACCGCCCGATCGTCGTGAACCGGGAATGCCGGCTCGAGGTGCGCCTGGTTGCGCGCTCCGCCGCCCGCGCCCAGGTCACCTGCGACGGCGTCCTGCTGGGCGACCTCGAATCCACGTCGCGGCTGATGATCGGCCCGGCGACGGCGGGCATCACTTTGCTGCACCCGCCGGGACACGACTACTTCCGGCTGCTGCGTTCCACGCTGCACTGGGGCAGAAGCGGCCGCACGGGCGGCGCCGAGTACTGACTGTGCTCGTGCACCTGCAGATCCGCGACTTCGCGATCATCGACGCCGTCGAACTCGAGTTCGCCGGCGGGCTCACCGCGCTCACGGGCGAAACCGGCGCCGGCAAGTCGATCGTGGTGGACGCGGTGATGATCGCCCTCGGCGGCCGCGCGAGCGCCGACAGCCTGCGCCATGGCGCCGAGCGCGCCGAGATCACGGCCACCTTCGATTCGGGCGGCGACTCCGCCATCCGGCAATGGCTCGACGAGCAGTCGATTGCGGGTGACGAGGCCGAGCTCGTGCTCCGCCGCGTGATCGGTCGGGACGGCCGCTCACGCCAATACGTGAACGGGCATTCGCTGCCGGCGCAATCCGTGCGCGAACTCGGCGAACGCCTGATCGACATCCACGGCCAGCAGGAATTCCAGTCGCTGGTGCGCCGTGACGCGCAGCGCGGTCTCGTCGACCAGCACGGCGCCCACGCCGCGCTCCTCGGGCCGGTCGCGGAACATGCCGCGATGTGGCTACAGCTGTCGGCAGAACGGGCGGAACTCGCGGAGCGCGCGCGCGATCGCGGCGCGAGGCTCGAATTACTGCGCTACCAGGTCGGTGAGCTCGAGGCGCTCGCGCTCGCGGACGGCGAAGCGGACAGCCTGATGGCGGAGCGCTCCCGCCTCGCCAACCGCGGCCGTCTCGCAGAAGCCGCGCAGAATGCGCTCGCGCTCACCTGGGACGGCGACGGTTCCGATGCGCATGCGCAGGTGGCGCGTGCGGCTTCGCAGCTGCGCAGCGCCACCGGCCTCGATCCGCGGCTGGCGGATGCTTTGCAGGTCCTCGAGGAGAGCCAGATCGGGCTCCGCGAAGCGGCCTCGCGCCTCGGCGCCTATCTCGAGACGCTGGATGCGGACCCCGCACGCCAGGAACTGGTCGAACGTCGGGTCGCCGCGATCGAGGACCTGGCGCGCAAGCACCGCGTCAAGGCGGCGGAACTGCCGCAGAAGCAGTCCGACCTCGGCGCGGAACTGCGCGCGCTCGAACAGTCGGAATTGACGCTCGGGGGCCTTGACCAGCGGATCAGCGCGGCACGGTCGGCGTACGGCGCTGCTGCCCTGAAGCTCGGCAGCGCACGCAGGAGCGCCGCGAAGAAGCTGGCGAGCGCCGTGACGGCACTGATGCGCCAGCTCGGCATGCCGGGCGGCAAGTTCGAGATCGCGGTCGAGAGCGATGCCGATGCCGCCCCGTCGTCCACAGGTGCCGAGCGCGTCGAGTTCCTGGTCAGCGCCAATCCCGGGCAGCCGGTGAAGCCGGTTGCGAAGATCGCATCGGGCGGCGAGCTGTCGCGCATCAGCCTCGCGGTCCAGGTGGCAGCTGCGCACCGCCATGGTCGCAGTTGCATGATCTTCGACGAGGTGGATTCAGGCGTCGGCGGCGGTGTCGCCGAGATCGTCGGCCGGCAGCTGCGCGAGCTCGGTGACCGCGGCCAGGTGCTCTGCGTGACGCACCTGGCGCAAGTCGCGAGCCAGGCGCATCACCAGCTGCGCGTCACCAAGCTGACCGACGGTCGCACCAGCCGCACCGCGGTCGCGGGCCTCGGCGCGGACGAGCGGGTCGAGGAGCTCGCGCGCATGCTGGGTGGCGTGGAGATTACGCGCAAGGCGCGCGAGCACGCGCGCGAGATGCTGCGGACGGCGGGAACTGCGAGCCGCTAGGCGCGGCAGTCAGCTGCGCTTGCCGCGGTGCGGGCAATTCTCGCGGCGGCAGCGCCCGTAGAGAATCAGGTTGTGTTCCTCGATCTCGAAGCCGAGCCGGGTGGCGGCGTCGGTCTGCAGGCGCTCGATACCGCAGTCCATGAACTCCTCCACCTGACCGCAGTCCATGCACACGATATGGTCGTGATGCTCGCCCTCGTTCAGCTCGAACACCGCGGTGCCGCCCTCGAAATGATGGCGCTTCACCAGCGCCGCCGCCTCGAACTGGGTCAGCACCCGATAGACGGTCGCGAGGCCGATGTCCTCGCTATGATCGAGCAGCGTCCGGTAGATGTCCTCGGCCGACATGTGGCGACCATCGCTCGTCGCCAGGATCTCGAGGATCCTGACGCGCGGCAGGGTGATCTTGAGCCCTGCCTTGCGCAGGTCGCTGGTTTGCACGTGGCGCTCCCGCCGCGATTCGCGGCGATTCCGCTATGATGCGCGCCATTATCCTCCAGGACTTCCGATGATGCGACCTGTGATCCGCGCCGCCTGCCTGTCAGCCGTCCTGCTTCTCGCCGGCGCCGGCTCGGCCTGCGTCTATCGCATGGACGTCCAGCAGGGAAACCTCCTCGATCCCGAGCAGGTGGACCAGGTCGAGGTCGGCATGACCCGCAGCCAGGTGCGCTTCCTGCTCGGCACGCCGATGGTGATCGACACGTTCAATCCCGACCGCTGGGACTACGTCTACAGCTTCCGCCAGGGGCGCAAGCGCCACGTCGAGCGGCGACACCTGGTCGTCTGGTTCGAGGGCGACAAGGTCACGCGCGTCGAGGAACCGATCCCGGTACCGCGTCCGCAGGCAGCGCCCGCATCGACACCCGAGGCGCAGTCTCCCGCTTCAGGCTGAACGCTTCCCCGACGCCCCGCCCTCGCGCGCCAGCCGGCGCCGTCTTTCACGCGGATCCTCCGGCAGTGGCCGCAGCACCTCGACGCGGTCTCCGTCGGCAAGAACGCGACTCGGTGCGACTGTGCGCCCGAAAATCCCGACGTTGCAGCCCAAGCGGTCGATCCCCGGATGGCGCTCGAAAATTCCCGAGCGCTCGAGCGCGTCGCCCGCGGTCGAGCCCGCCGGCACCACCAGTGCAATGACGGTCTGCCGGTCGCGCTCGGCACAGGCAACTTCGATGGCGATCGTCTCAGCGCCCACCGTAGACCTCGTGCGCGCGGCGCCCGAACGCATCGACGAGCTGGTTGCAGGCCTGCTCGAATGCGGGCCCGAGCGCGATGCCGCCGATCAGCCCACTGGTCTCGAATCGAAGCCGCAGTTCGGCGCGCGTGCCCGCCTCGCCGATCGACGAGAATTCCCAGCGCCCCTGGAGCTCGCGAAACGGGCCGTCCACGAGCGTCATGTCGATCGAGTGCGGAGGCGCTAGTCGATTTTTCGTCGTAAAGCTCGCGCTGACCGGCCCGAGCGACAGGCCGAGCGCCACCGTGACCTCCTCGTCCGACTCGGATAGTGTCGTCGCCGACGTGCACCAGGGCACGAACTCCGGATAACGCCCGACGTCCGCGACCAGCGCGTAGACCTGCGCGGCAGTGAACGGCAGGAGCGCGCTGCGGCGAACTTCACGCATGGGACGCAAGACTCATCGGGCGATTGTCACCGGCCCGGATCGCGCGGACAACCGTTCGCCGCCGGCGGGTAGAATGCCGCATGGCGGACAAGGACGATTCAGCCGACTTCATCGCGGTCAACCGACGCGCACGGCACGACTATTTCATCGAGGAACGGTTCGAGGCGGGCATCGCGCTGCTCGGCTGGGAGGTCAAGGCGCTGCGCGCGGGTCGCCTGCAGCTCGCTGAGTCCTACGTGTTGCTGAAGGACGACGAGGCCTGGCTGTTTGGCGCTCACGTCTCCGCATTGCTGGCCGCATCCTCGCACGTCGTCCCCGATCCGACCCGCAGCCGGAAACTGCTGATGCACCGCCGGCAGATCGATTCGCTCATCGGCGCCGTCGAACGCAAGGGCCGCACGATCGTGCCGCTGTCGATGTACTGGAAGAACGGCCGCGCGAAGCTCGAGATCGGCCTCGCGCGCGGCAAGAAGGATCACGACAAGCGCGCGGACCTGCGTGAGAAGGACTGGCAGCGCGAAAAGGCCCGCGTCATGAAGGGCCGGCGCTGAAAAAGGAAGCGTGTCCCCGCGAGACCCGCGCGGTCACGCAGGTCTTCAGATCCTGCCCGTCAGGAACAGGATCAGCAGGATCACCAGGACGACGCCGACGATGCCGCTCGGGCCGTAGCCCCATCCGCGGCTGTGCGGCCAGGCCGGAATGACGCCCACGAGCGCCAATACCAGCACGATCAGAAGTATGGTTCCGAGGGTCATGTTGAACTCCCGAATGGGTCGCTATCGGACCCATTGATTTTCGTTTGATGTGTTCAGCCGCCGCGAAATATCGCAGCGAACTGAATGTAGCACCCGATCCGGATGAAGGACCCTTGCCGAAAGGACTCGAAATGCGCCAGATTCCTCCTACAAAATTCCCATGCGCGCAATCTTTGCGGGCCGCGTTCGTGGTCATCCTGCTCACACTGATCCGCTTACAAAATCCTTTCTGACGATTTCGCCGGGCGGAACTGTCGGCCGGAGGCCGCAATCAGGCGACGTTGGCAATACCCGGCGAGGCTGCACGTCGCACAGCAGGCGGTTCAATTCCTTCTTGACCACGGCGTAGCACTCGCATGCACGGCCTTCCAGTCCGTGGGGATCCAGCACTGAAATGTGGCCGCGGCGGTAGCGGATGAAACCGGCGTGCTGCAGCTTTCCGGCGGCCTCCGTGACGCCTTCCCGGCGGACGCCGAGCATGCTTGCGACCAATTCCTGGGTCATGACCAGTTCATTCGTCGGCATGCGATCGAGAGTCAGCAACAGCCAGCGGCAGAGTTGCTGCTCCACCGAATGGTGCCGATTGCAGGCCGCGGTCTGGCTCATCTGTGTCATCAGTGCCTGGGTGTAGCGCAGCAGCAAACCCTGCATCATTCCGGCGCGACCGAATGCCTGCTTCAGCAAGTGACCCGGCAGCCGGTAGGCATTGCCAGCGGTCTGCACGATCGCCGAGCTTGACGTGGTTTCCCCGCCCATGAAGAGCGACACACCGACAACGCCTTCATTGCCTACGCCAGCGAATTCGGTCGATGCGCCAGACTCCGTGACGTAGTGCAGCGACACAATGGCGGTAGTGGGAAAAAAGGCGTGGTGCAACTGCCCGCCGGGCTGGTAGAGCATTTCACCAAGCAACATCGGGACCAACTCCAGATGCGCAGCCAGGCGCTCAAACTCCGCGGCCGGCAGGGCCGCGAGAAGATGATTGTGATCGGGACGACTGGGTGATGCCATCGTTAGCCGTCGCGGACTTGCGTTCTGTCTTTGTCGGTGGTTTCCACGCCGATCCCGCGGTAGCCGATGAAGCGGGACGACCGGTTGAACATGGGCTCCCCGCTCACCCGGAATTTCTGCTGCGAGCCATCCGCATTGACGCGGCTGAAGGCGAAATCCAGGAATGGCTGGCGGGCTGCAATGGTTGCCTGCAGTGTCGTGCGTTCCGCATCATTCCAGCCGGCCACCTGAGCGTCCCTCGCGTCACCTGCCAGGGCGTCGACCCGGATCCCGAGCATTTCCAGGACCGGTCCGGAAACCTTGGTGAAGTTCCCTTTTTCGTCCTGCTCCCAATACCAGTCGGAGGCCAGTTCAGTCAGGCTGCGATAGCGGGCTTCGCTTTCGCGCAGTTCGGCGGTCCGTTCCTGCACCGTACTCTCCAGCACCTGGTTGTAATTCTCGAGTTTCTTGTACAGCAGCCGCACCTCCAGCATGTTGTGGATGCGCGTCTTGACCTCGACCAGATCGAACGGCTTGCTGATGAAATCCTTCGCGCCGGCTTGCAATGCTCGCAGCTTGTGGCCGGGTTGGGCGGTGATCACGAGGACCGGAAGGTAGTCGTCCGCCTCGTTGGTCTTGAGCGCTTCGA
>JANNHT010000168.1:0-9132 GCA_031404555.1 Gammaproteobacteria bacterium | reverse complement strand
CGGGCACGTCGGCGCTGACGCCGCCGGCATGATCCTCGCCGAGCGCCCCGATCGCGGCGACGCGATCACGCTCCTCGTGGACGTCGGCACCAACGCCGAGATCGTGCTCGGCAATCGCGACCGGCTGCTCGCCTGCTCGAGCCCGACGGGCCCCGCTTTCGAGGGCGCGCAGATCAGCTGCGGCCAGCGCGCCGCGCCCGGCGCGATCGAGCGCGTGCGCATCGATCCGGTGACGCTCGAGCCACGCTTCAAGGTGATCGGCAGCGACCTCTGGTCGGACGACCCGGCCTTCGCGAAGGCGACCGCTGGCAGCGGCGTCACCGGTGTCTGCGGCTCGGGCATCATCGAGGTGATCGCCGAGATGTACCTCACCGGCATCATCAACCAGGACGGCGTCGTGGATGGCGCGCTGGCAGCGCAGAGTGATCGCGTCGTGGCCGACGGCCGCACTTTCTCTTATGTGCTGCACCGCGGCGACGTGCCGATGCAGATCACGCAGACCGACGTGCGCGCGATCCAGCTCGCGAAGGCGGCGTTGCACGCCGGGATCCGCCTGCTGATGGATCACCTCGGCGTGGAGCGCATCGACCGGATCGGCCTGGCCGGCGCCTTTGGCAGCCACATCGATCCGAAGTACGCGATGGTGCTCGGCATGATCCCCGACTGCGAACTGGGCGCCGTCACTTCGGTCGGCAACGCGGCGGGCGCGGGCGCCCGCATCGCGCTCCTCGACTCGACCGCGCGCGCGACGATCGAGGACCTGGTCCGGCGCGTGGAGAAGGTCGAGACCGCGATCGAGCCGCGGTTCCAGGCGCACTTCATCGAGGCGATGGCGATCCCGCACAAGACCGCCAGCTATCCCGAGCTGCGCAAGGTCGTGACGCTGCCGGCCGCAAAGGAATCCGCGGCCCAGGGCGCGACGCGCGGCCGGCGCGGGCGCAGAATAGCCGCTCCCTGAGAGCGGAGTTTTCGATGGGCACGCTGGATACCGGCATTCTGTTCGTCTACCTGGCCCTGATGGTGGGTCTCGGTTTCTACGCGCAGCGCCGCAAGCAAAACGTCGAGGACTATTTCGTCGCGGGCCGGCGCCGGGGTCCGGCCACGATCGCCTGCCTGTGGATCGCGGCCTGGATCGGCGGGGCGTCGATCGTCGGCACCTCCGCACGCATCTACGAACTCGGCGTCACCGGCATCTGGTACATCCTCGCGATCGCGCTCGGTTGCCTGCTGTTCGGGCTCACGATGGCCAGGCGCGTGAAGCAGCACGGCGACCGCCACCAGCACCTGACCTATCCGGATTTCATCGAGCAGCACTACGACAACCGCACCCGGGCGGTCGCGACCATCACGACCGTCCTCGCCTACACCGCGTACACCGCCGGCCAGTTCGCCGCTGCGGCCGCGATGCTGCAGGTGCTGCTGGGCTGGGATTACGGCAGCTCGCTGCTGCTCGCCGGCGCAATCGTGATTCTCTACACCGCCATCGGCGGATACCTGGCGGTGACCTATACGGACTGGGTGCAGGTCACCCTCGTTCTGACCGGCATCGTGGCGGTCGGCGTTCCTGTCGCGATCTCGCAGGCCGGCGGCTGGGCCGACATGCAGGTCGCTCTGCCCGCCTCGTTCTACGATCTCGGCGCCCAGGGCTGGGACAAGGTCGCGGCGCTGGTGGTCTCGCTGGTGCTCAGCTTCTTCGTGGCGATGGACAGCTTTTCCCGCAGCTTCGCCGCGCGCGATGCGGCCGCGGCGCGAAACGGCGCCCTGCTCGCCATCGTCCTGATCCTGCCGATCGCGCTCGCCGTGACCTGGCTCGGCCTCGCCGCGGCCGTCCTCTACCCGGGCCATGAATCCGGCGCCGGCCTCCTGACCACGTTCGTGCTCGAGACTTTTACCGTCGGGCTGAAGGGCCTGATGGTGATCGGCATCCTGTCCGCCATCATGTCGGTCGCCTCGATCTGCGTGCTCACGGCATCGGCGAACTACGCGCGCGACATCCATCAGCGTTACATCCGCCCCGGCATTTCGCCCGGCGCGATGCTCCGGCTCGGCACCTTCGCCTCGCTCGGCGCAGGCGTGCTCGCCATGCTGATGGCCTGGAAGATGCGGGACATCATCGACATCCTCCAGCTCGGGTTCACCATCAACTCGGCGGCGTTGTTCCTCCCGACCATCGCGGCGATCTACTGGGATCGCGTGCCAGCCGGCGCAGCGTTCTGGAGCAGCAGCCTGTCGCTCGCGACCGTGATCGGATGGCGCCTCGCAGCCGACGCGGGGCTCGGCGGATTGTTCGCCATCGATCCGCTGTGGCCGGGACTTCTCGTGTCTGCGCTGCTGATCGCGGTGCTGACCATCGCCAGTCCGCGCCCCGCGCCGAAGGCGGCCGCCTGAGCGCTGCGCCGATGACCGTCGTCTTCGCCGAGATGCCCGAGGCCACCGGCCGCGATCTCTCGATCGAGCGCGAGCACCTGCCGGCCGGTGCGCGCATCGAGCCATTCATTTATACGGGCGATCAGAACGCATTGATCGACGCCTGCCGCGACGCAGATGCGATCGTCACGGACTACGTGCCGTTCGACCGGGCCGTGCTCGAGGCGCTGCCGCGCTGCCGGATCATCTCGGTGGCGGCCACCGGCTGGGACTGCGTGGATGTGCGCGCCGCGGCGGAACGCCGCATCGGCGTCAGCTGCATCGGCGAGTACTGCACGGACGAGGTCGCCGACCACACGCTCGCACTCCTGCTCGCGCTCAACCGCCAGCTGCTCGCGTATCACGAACAGGTGCAGGTGCGCCGGAGCTGGCGCTGGAACGAGGTCCGCGGACTGCGGCGGCTCGCCGGCCAGACGCTGGGGCTCGTCGGATTCGGACGCATCGGCCAGGCGGTCTGCCGCCGCGCGCTCGGCTTCGGCCTCAAAGTCATCGCCTGCGATCCGAAGGTCGATGCGGGCACGGCCGAACGCGCGGGCGCCAGGCTCGTCGGGTTCGACGAGCTGCTGGCGAGGGCGGACATCCTCAGCCTGCACAGCAATCTCGACGCCGGCAGCCGCGGCCTGCTGAACCGCGCGGCATTCGCGCGCATGCAGCAGAAGCCGCTCCTGCTGAATGTCGCGCGCGGTGGCCTGATCGTCGAGGCCGACCTGGTGGAAGCGCTCGACCAGGGCCTGGTCTCGGGCGCCGCCCTCGACGTGCTGACCGAAGACTCGCCCGACCTGTCGAAACATCCGCTCGCAGGCCGGCGCGACGTGCTGCTGACGCCACATGTGGCGTTCTATTCGGAAGCAGCGCTCGCGGATCTGCGGCGCATCTCGGCGGAGAACGTCCGCGCGTTTCTCGAAGGCCGCCTCGACGCGGTGTTCCGGCTGGTCACGCCGGCGGCCGGTGCGACGTGAGCCAGGCCGCGACATTCAACGGCGCGCCGGAACTGGGCACGATCAACTTCAGCGTCGGGCAGCCCTCCGCCGACCTGCTGCCGCTCGCGCTGTTGCGCGATGCCTGCGAGCGCTTCTTCGCGGGGGCACAGCCGCTCGAGATGAACTACGGCGCGCGCCAGGGCGATCCGCGGTTCCGCGCGGCGCTCGCGGCGTTTCTCGGCGATGCGAGCGCCGAATCGCTCCTGCTCACCGCCGGGATCTCGCAGGCGCTCGACTACGCGTGCAGCCATCTCACGCGCCCCGGCGACACCGTGTTCGTCGAGGAGCCGACCTACCCCTACTCGATCCAGGTCTTCCTCGATCACGGACTGAAGGTCGTCGGCCTGCCGCTCGACGGACAGGGCGCGGACATCGATCGCTGCGAACGCCTGCTCGTGGAACACCGGCCGAAGCTGCTGTACACGATCCCGTCGTTCCACAACCCGACCGGACAGACGCTGAACCGCGAGCGCCGCGAGCGGCTCGTTGCATTGAGCCGAAAGCACGACTTCATCATCGCCGCCGACGAGGTCTATCAGCTCCTGCACCATGGCACGCCGCCACCGCCTTCATTCGGATCCATGGCGGCACAGGGCAACGTGCTCTCGCTCGGCTCCTTCTCGAAAATCCTCGCGCCCGGCCTGCGACTCGGCTGGATCCAGACCAACCCGGAGCTGATGCAGCGGCTCCTCGCGAGCGGCGCGCTGGTGAGCGGCGGCAATTTCAACCACTTCACCTCGCACATCGTCCGCCAGCTCCTGGAAGACGGACGCCTGGCGTCCTTCGTCGCGGAGCTGCGCTCGAGCTATGCGGCGCGGGCGACGGCGATGGACACGGCGCTTCGCACCCACCTCGGCCGGGGCGCGACCTGGCGCAAGCCCGAGGGCGGCTATTTCTTCTGGCTCGAGCTGCCGGACCAGGTCGACGTGGAGAAACTCCAGGCCGCCGCCCGCGAGGCCGGCACCGGTTTCCTCGCCGGCACCGCCTGTTCCACGGCCGGGGGCCTGCGTCACTGCCTGCGCCTCAGCTTTGCGCATTACGGCGTGCCGGAGATTCACGAGGGCATCGCCCGCCTGCGACAGGCGTTCCGCGCCGTTTGAGCTAGGATTCTCCGGGTGACTGCACCATCCGAACCGCTCGGGACCCTCGATACTGCCATGGCGCAGGCGATGCGCCTGCTCACGGCGCAGCCCGCACTCGCCGCCGAACAGGCACGCGAGATCCTGAAGGTCGTCCCCCAGCACGCGCCGGCGGCGTTCCTGCTCGCGCGCTCACTCGCGGCGCTCGGCCGCGGCGACGAGGCGATCGCGGCGCTGCGCACGACCGTGACTTTGCAGCCGGATCACACGGAGGCCTGGCGGGTGCTCGCCGACCACCTGATGGCGATCGGCGATGCGGCAGGAGCGGATGCCGCCTACAACAGGCACGTCCGGGCCTCGACGAAGAACCCGGACTTGCAGCGTGCCGCGGTGGCGATGCTCCGGCACGATATCCCGACGGCGGAATCGCTCCTCAAGGCGTACCTGAACCGGTCGCCGACCGACGTCGCCGCGATCCGCATGCTGGCCGAGGTCGCAACGCGCTGCGATCGGGACGGCGATGCCGTCAAGCTGCTCGAACGATGCCTCGAGCTCGCGCCGAACTTCGCCGCTGCGCGCTACCAATACGCGATCGTGCTGCACCGCACGAACGACGCGGGCGGCGCGCTCGCGGAGATCGAGCGGCTGCTCGCTGCCGAGCCGCGCAATCCAGCCTACCGCAACCTCCACGGCGTGATCCTGAGCCGCGTGGGCGAGTACGCGCGCGCGAGCCGAATTTTCGCGGAGCTCCTCGCCGAGTATCCGAGCAACGCCAAGGCCTGGCTCAGCTACGGTCACGTGCTGAAGACGGAGAGCCGCACGAAAGAGAGCATCGATGCCTACCGCAAAAGCATCGCCCGCGAAGCCACGTTCGGCGAGGCTTACTGGAGCCTCGCCAACCTCAAGACCTTCCGCTTTGAGGAAGCCGACCTCGCGGCGATGAACGCCCGCCTCGCCGAGTCGAAGCTCACCGATGCCGACCGCGTGCATTTCCATTTTGCGCTCGGCAAGGCCCACGAAGATGCCCGCGACTATCCAGGCGCCTTTGAGCACTACTCCAAGGCGAACGCCCTGCACCACACCGGGCTTCGTTACGAGCCAGGCCAGAACTCGCAGCGCATGAAGCGCATGAAGGCCAAATTCACCCGCGAGTTTTTCCAGGAGCGCGCAGGCTCGGGTTGCCAGTCCCAGGACCCGATCTTCATCATTGGCATGCCGCGCGCGGGCTCGACCCTGGTCGAGCAGATCCTGTCCAGTCACTCAGCCGTCGAGGGCACGGCGGAACTCCCCGAGATCATCGCCCTGGCCAAGGGACTGCGGGAGCTCCGCGAGTCCGAAGCGGTCGGCTCCTATATTGATGTGCTGGCGGCAACGGACGGTCCGGCCCTGCGCGAACTGGGGGAACGCTACCTGGAGCGCACCCGGATTCACCGCAAGACCGGGCGGCCTCACTTCATCGACAAGATGCCGAACAACTTCCTGCACCTCGGCCTGATCCAGCTCGCGCTGCCCGGGGCGAAGATCATCGATGCGCGCCGGCACCCCGTCGCCTGCTGCTTCTCGAACTTCAAGCAGCATTACGCCAAGGGCCAGCGATTCAGTTACAACCTGTCGGACGTCGGCCGTTACTACCGGGACTACGTTGAGCTGATGGCGCACTTCGATGAGGTCCTGCCGGGGCGTATCCACCGGGTCTACTACGAGCGCATGGTCGAGGACACCGAGGCCGAGGTACGCCGGCTGCTCGACTACTGCGGGCTGCCGTTCGAAGAAAGCTGCCTGCGTTTCTACGAAAATGAACGCCCGGTCCAGACCGCCAGCTCCGAGCAGGTCCGCCAGCCCATCTACCGCGAAGGGATGGACCACTGGCGGCACTTTGATGAGTGGCTCGGTCCACTCAAGGAGGCGCTGGGACCGGTCCTGGACGCCTACCCGGAGGCTCCGCATTTCGACTAGCAGTTGCGCCGGCGCGACTTCCCGTTTCCGGCTTTTGCAATTGATTCCGCTTTAGGCGTAGTCTCTGGCACACCGAATCATTGAGGGGGTCGATCATGTCCGTATTGACGCGCACTCCGATTGCCGCTGCAGTACTGCTGGCGCTCGGAATTCCAGTTGCCCAATCCCAGGAAACCACGACGCTCGGCGAAGTCGTCGTGACCGCGCAAAAGCGCGTTGAGAACCTGCAGGACGTGCCGGTCAGCATCGACGCCATCGGCGAACAAAAGCTCGAGGAACTGAACGTCCAGAACTTCAAGGACTACGTTCAGTTCCTGCCGAGCGTGACCATGGCGCCATCGATCGGGTCGGGCTCCAGCTACAACGCCGTGTACATGCGCGGCATCGCGACCGGCGGCGACGGCCAGGCGACGACTTCGCAGCCGAGCGTCGGCATGTACCTCGACGAGCAGACGCTCACGACCATCCAGGGCAACCTGGACGTCCATCTGTACGACATCGCGCGCGTTGAAGCGCTCGCGGGTCCCCAGGGCACACTGTTCGGCGCGAGCTCGCAGGCCGGCACGATCCGCATCATCACGAACAAGCCGGACCCGTCCGGCTTCGCCGCCAGCTATGCGCTGGAAGGCAACATCGTTGATGGCGACGACAGCGGTTACGTCGCCGAGGGCATGGTCAACCTCCCGATTGGCGACAACGCCGCCCTCCGGATCGTCGGCTGGGCGAAGCGCGACGCGGGCTGGATCGACAACGTGTTCGCCGAGCGCACCTACACGATCGACATCAACGATCCGGACGACGATTTGACCACCAACAACGCAGCCATGGTCGAGGACGACTACAACACGTCCGACACGATCGGCGCGCGTGCGGCGCTGCGCATCAATCTCGGCGAGAATTGGGTGGTCACGCCGCAGCTCATGTTCCAGAACCAGGATCAGGAAGGCGCCCCGGGCGACGACATGAACGACGTCCTGGTCAGCGGCGACTATGCCGTTGCGCACTTCCGCGATGAGTTCGTGAAAGACGAATGGTGGCAGGCCGGCCTGACGATCGAGGGCAAGATCGGCAATTTCGACGTCGTCTATTCCGGCAACTACCTGAGCCGCGACGTGGAAGGTTCTGCCGACTACTCGGACTACTCCTTCTGGTATGACAACCTGTATTACACCGGGTACTTCGCGCGCCTGTTCGTCGACAATGCCGGCAACCAGCTGAATCCGGACGCCGCCTTCGAGAACTACGACTACTACACCAAGACGAGCCACGAGGTCCGCGTCACCACGCCGCAGGACAAGCGCGTCCGCGGCCTGCTCGGCTTTTTCTACCAGAAGCAGGAGCACGACTTCTATCAGCCGTTCGGCCTCATTGAGAACCTCGCGGACATCCGCGAGATGAACGGTACGACTCCCGGCGGGGCAGGGCGGTTCGCGAACTACGTGTACCTCAACAGCTTTGACCGAGTGGACACGGACCAGGCGGTCTTCGGCCAGCTGGCGTTCGACATCACCGATACGCTGGAACTCTCGTTGGGCGCGCGCTATTTCGAGCCGGAGGTCACGGTCAAGGGCTTCTTCGGATTCGGGCTCGGCTTCAATCCGGCTCGCATACCGGGCTCATCCCCGTCCGACATCAATGAACCCGGTGATCCCGCGAACGGCGGTTCCGGTGCATTTGAGCCGACCGGCCAGGGGTGGTCACGCAACGGCGAGTGGCGCTGCCCATCGCAGGCGGACGCCCGGGGAGGCGAAGCACCCTGCGAGAATGTGGACAAGGGCATTTCGGAGAACGACAGCGTTTTCCGCGTGAACCTGGGCTGGCAACCGACCGACGCCTCGCTCTTCTACGTGACCTGGTCCGAGGGCTACCGGCCGGGCGGCATCAACCGCAACCCGTTTGCCGGCGATTACGTCTCGGACTTCCTGACCAACTACGAGCTCGGCTGGAAGACGCGCTTTGCGGGTGACCGCCTGCAATTCAACGGCGCGGTGTTCCTCGAGGAATGGGACGACATCCAGGTCTCTTTCCAGGGCGCGAACGGCATCACGCAGGTCGCCAATGGCGGGGCCGCCGAGGTCCAGGGCGTCGAGCTGCAGCTCGACTGGCTGGCGACCGATAATTTCCGCATCGGCGCCGCGGCCGCGTACTACGACACCAAGTTGACCGAGGATTACTGCGACTTCGCAAATATCGACGCCGACCCCGAACTGGAATGCGTCAACGTCAAAGCCCCCTCCGGCACGGCTCTCCCGCTCACGCCGCAATTCAAGGGCAACCTGATCGCGCGCTATTCCTTCCCGCTGGGCAACTTCGATGCCTATACCCAGGGGGCATTCACGTACCAGGATAGCGCCTCGTCGGCATTGGAAATCGCAGACAACGACATCGTCGGCGACATCCCGTCTTCGACTTTCGCCAATCTGGCTTTCGGTCTCGAGAACGAGAAATATTCGGTCGAACTCTTCGTGTCGAACGTCACCAACGAGGACGCCCCGCTCGGCATCAGTACCGAGTGCGCCACGTCAGTCTGCGGCGTCCAGCCCATCGCCGTGAGGGCACGGCCGCGCACGATCGGCATCCGGTTCACGCAGGACTTCTGATACAGGGCAAACAGCGGGATTGACCGCGAAAGGGGGCGCCACGCGGCGCCCCCTTTTTTTAACGGTGCCGGGTCGTAGTTTCGTAGTTCC
>JANNHT010000167.1:0-4158 GCA_031404555.1 Gammaproteobacteria bacterium | reverse complement strand
AGTCTGGCCAAGGGCCAGACTACGGAACTACGACCCGGCACCGCTCAGCCCGGCCCCGCTCAGCGCCGATGGCCGTCGAGCCCGCCGAGCACTTCGGCGTGCCACTGCTGGCTGTTCGCCGGCTTCAGGATCCAGTGGTTCTCGTCCGGGAAGAACACGAAGCGGCTCTCGATGCGCTGGCGCTGCAGCGCCGTGAAGGTCGAGATGCCCTGCGTGTATGGCACGCGGAAATCGAGCGCGCCGTGGATCACGAGCATCGGCGTCTTCCAGGCCGTCACCTGGTTGGCGGGATTCGACTTCTCGTGGGCGGCGGGATCCGCGTAGTAGGGGCCGCCGTGATCCCACTCGACAAACCATAGCTCCTCGGTCGAGTAATACATGCTCCGGTGGTCGAACAGGCCCGCGTGATTGACCAGGCAACGGAACCGGTCGGGCCAGTTGCCGGCGATCCAGTTCATCATGAAGCCGCCGTACGAGGCGCCGAGCGCACAGGCGCGCTCGCCGTCGAGCCACGGGTAGCGCGTGAGCGCCGCGGCAAGCCCTATCTGCAGGTCCTCGAGCGGCTTGCCGCCCCAGTCGCCGCTGATCGAATCGGTGAAGGCCTGGCCGTAACCGCTCGAGCCGTGGAAGTCGATGAACACGACGCCGTAGCCGGCGCCCGCGAACACCTGCGGATTCCAGCGATAGCTCCAGGTGTTGCCGAAGCTCGTCTGCGGACCGCCGTGAACGATGAAGGCGACCGGATATTCCTTTCCGGCCTGCCAGTTCCATGGCTTCATCGCGTAGCCGTGGACTTCCTCGCCGCCCGCGCCCGCAAAACGGAACTGCTCGGCCTCGCCGAAGCGCACGTCCGCGAGCCTCGCCGCATTGACGTTCGTCAGGCGAACCGGCGCCTCGGTCCCCGCGATCAGGAACAACTCCGCGGGTGACGACAGGTGCTGGAGCGCGTACACGATGCGATCGCCGGCGAGATCAAAATCGGCGACGTTGCCGGCGCCCGTCAGCATCGAACGCGCGCCCGTCGCGAGCTCGATCGACCACAGCGGGTGCTGGCCCAGGTGATCGGTCGCGGCGATCACGCGCTTCCCGTCCGCCGAGAAGCGGAAAGCGCCGATCGAGCGGTCCCAGTGCTTCGTCGTGAACCGCACCGCGCCGGTCGCAGCATCGCGGACGACGAGGTGGAAACGGTCGGCCTCGAAGCCCGCGCGCTCCATCGCGAGATGTGCGAGCAGCTTTCCGTCCGGCGAGTACGCGGGCTGCGCGTCCCAGGCCGGGTTGTCAGCCGTCAGGTTGACCGGCGCGCCGACGCCGTTGGTCGCCATGCGCCAGATGTCGAAGTTCGTCGAGATCGGCTCCGTCGTGCCGCGCACGCGCGCCGAGAACACGAGCTGCTTGCCGTCGGGGCTGAAGGCGTAGTCTGCGCGGCCGCCGAACGGCTTCGACGGCACGTCGGCATCGACGCCCTCCGTCAGAGAGACGGGCTGGCCGGAAATCCTCGGCCCGCCCTCGAGGACCGCCGAGAAGAGCTGGGAAATCCGCCCGTCCTTCCACTTGTCCCAGTGGCGGACGAACAGCCGGTCATAGGACTGGCCGCGCTGCTTCGCCGACTTGCGCTCGTCGAGCCGCTTGCTCGTGCAGCCGAGATCGGCGCAGTCCGGGAAGACTTCGAGCGCGAGCACGAGCCGCTCGCCCTTCGGCGACATGCGAAATCCCGCGACGTCCACCGGCAGGTCCGTGACCTGCGATGCCTCGCCACCGGCGGTCGCGAGATACCAGACCTGCGGCGAACCGGAACGCGACGACAGGAAATAGATGCCGGCGCCATCCGGCGACCAGGCCGCGGCCGCGTCGTTCTCCTCGCTCGCCGTGATGCGCCGCGCAGCGCCGCCGACATCGAGGTCCAGGAGCCAGAGATCGCTGCGCCCGCGATCGGCCGCGAGGTCGGTTTCGCGCAGCGTGTAGACGAGCTTCCGCCCGTCTGGCGAGAGCGCGGGCTCGCTGATGCGTGCGAGCGAGACGAGATCGGCCGCCGTCAGGCCGTGCGGTTCGGCCTGCGCGGACAGCGGGCAGGCGGCGATGGCGGCGAGCAGGAGGGTTCGGCGCATGTCTGGAATCCCCGGATTTCGCGGGATTCTATCAGGAGGCAGGCTTGGCCCGCGGCCGGATCAGGCCGAATGCGCTCGAGTAGCCGTGCAGGAATGTCGCGCCCTGGATCGGCGCGATCTCGCCCGCGCTGAACATGCCGGCGACCGGTATGTCGATGCGCCGACGCAGTGTCCCCGAGTCATGGCCGGTGACGCCAAACAGGTTGCGCCCGCGTCCGGCGCAGGCGAAGAGGAGCGCCGCCTCGGGCCTGGGCCGCGCGGCGAGCGACTCGCCGAGCCGTGCCTCGAGTTCCTGCGATGCGGCGCGGCCGTCGCGCAGGTGGAACTGCACGACGGCATTCTTCACGACGCGCGAGCCGATCCACAGCGCGCCGCTGTCCGGGTCGAGGCCGAGCACGTTGCGCATCAGGAAATCGCCGGCGCCGACAATCTGGCGGGGACCGGGCAGCGCGAGCCCGATGCACAGCGCCTCGCCGAAGCCCTCGCGGTCCTGCTCGTCGAGTTCCGAGAAGAGCGCGGTCAGCAGTTCCTTCGGCCGCCGTCCGTCGAGTTCGCTGATCAGGTTGCCGTCGCCTGCCGTCACGAACAGCGGGTCGCCGATCGGCTTGCAGCCCTGGGCGAGCACCGGGTCGATCACGACGTTGCCGGTGAGCGCCAGCAGCACGCCACCGGAGCGGTGTATCTCGTCGCGCGCGAAAAGCCGCGCCGTTCCCTGCGCCTCGGCGCCGCTCGAGAGCCCGCCGATCACGGTCGCGCCGGGAAAGGCGCGATCGATGCCGCGCGCGCAGGTTTCCGCGTCGATCGTGCCCGGATCGGCGAGCAGCACGAAGCTCGCCGCGGCTTCGGGCCCGACGTCGAGCATGCGCCACCAGTGCTCACGCGAGGATACGAGCGGCGGCAGCGTCGCCTGCTCCAGATGCAGCGTCGTGAAGGCGGCTTCCGGCAGCTGCCCCGCGAGCAGTGCGATGCCAGGCTCTTCCTCTTCCTCCAGCCCGCCACCGATCAAGCCGGCGGCATTGCAGCCGACCAGCAGCGCATCGCCGAGCCAGGGTCGCAGGAGTTGCGGAAGCTTTTCGATCGCCGATCCGTAAGCCGCGGAGGCGAAAGCGATCACGAGCCCGGGCCGGCGCATGCCGTAGTCGCGTTCGAGCTGCGCAGTCGCCTCGGCGGCCGCAGCTGCGAGTTCCGCGCCGAGGCCCATCGCGCTCGCCCAGTGCATCTGCCCGGCCGGTTCAGGCGCCGGCACCGACTTCCTCATGCGGAACGACGACGGACTCCTCGCAGGCCGCCGCGATCCATTCGCCGAGATGGCGATCCGACAGCATCGTTTCCTGGTAGCGGGCGGCGAGCTCGGACAGCGGCAGCCCGTAGGTCCGGATGCGTAGCACGACGGGCGCATACATAGCATCCGCGATGCTGAACTCGCCGAAGAGGTAGGCGCCGCGGTCACCGTGATCGCGGCGGCAGCCCGACCAGATCGCATCAATGCGAGCGAGATCCTGGCCGACCGGCGGCGTCATCGGCACGCGCCGGCCGGTCGCGCGGGCATTCATCGGGCAGGCATTGCGAAGCGCGGTGAATCCAGCGTGCATCTCGGTCGCGACCGAGCGCGCCGCGGCGCGAAGGCGGCTGTCTGCGGGCCAGCCCCGGTCACCGGCGAGCTCGGATGCGTATTCGCAGATCGCGAGCGACTCCCAGACCCGGCGCTCGCCGTCGATCAGCACCGGCACGAGCCGGGTCGGCGAAAGCTTCGGCACTTCGGCGTCGAATTCCGGCGTGCCGAAATGAAATTGGCGTTCGGTGAACTCGAGGCCGAGATGGCGGAGGAGGATCCAGGGCCGAAGCGACCAGGAGCTGTAGTTGCGGGTGCCGATGACGAGAGCGATCGCGCCCATCGCCGGAGACTGCGCGTGCAGCCCGGCGCGGTCAAGCCGTCAGTCGTCTTTCGGTTTCTTCGTCTTGATCCAGGACGAGAGCTTGCGGAGGTCCTTCTTCTTCTTCCATTCCTTCTTGACCAGCAGGCCGCTGTCGTAAGGGTCGTAGCCCTTCTTCA
>JANNHT010000166.1:0-3056 GCA_031404555.1 Gammaproteobacteria bacterium | reverse complement strand
CGCACTCCTCGCCCTGTGGCTCGCGTTCGAATTTCGCCCGCGCCGCGCCGACCCGGCGGCGCTGACCTATCGACGCTTTGCGCAGCGGCTCGCGCGCAGGGGCATCGACCAGGATGTCGGCGAGGCGCCGCGCGACTACGCGAAGCGGATCCGGCGGCTCAGGCCCGATCTCGGCACGCGGGCGCTCGCGATCACCGAGCTCTACCTGCGCCTGCGTTATCTGCCGCAACCCGCCGCGGGCGACCTGCGGCTGCTGCGCGGCATGGTCTCGGGATTCAGGCCATGAGCGCACGGCTCGCCGTAATCGTCTTGAGCTTCACCGCCAATCTGGCGGCAGCCGCGGAATCGCCGCGTGGCATCACGTCTCTGCTGGGAGAGCCGCTGGCTGCGCCAACGACCGCACCTGAGGCCGAGTCGAAAATGAGGGTTCAGCTCGCGGACGCTGTTGCCGCCTGGGACAGGGATCGCAAGGACGCGGACGCCCTGATCTGGGTGGGCCGGCGCACGGCATACCTGGGGCGCTATCGCGAGGCCATCGATCTCTTTACGGACGGCATCGCGCGACACCCTGCCGACGCGCGCATGTACCGCCATCGGGGGCATCGTTACCTGACGGTCCGGGAAATCGACAAGGCGATCGCCGATCTCGAGAAGGCAGCCGCGCTGATCGCGGGCCAGCCCGACCCGATCGAGCCGGACGGCCTGCCCAATGCACGCAACATCCCGACCGGCACGCTCCACTCGAACATCCACTACCACCTCGCGCTGGCTTACTACCTCCAGGGCGACTTCGGCCGCGCCGCGACGACCTGGGCCAAGGCGCGCGATGCGGTTTCGAACGCCGACAATCTCGTGGCCGCGAGCCACTGGCTCTATCTCTCGTTGCGGAGGGCCGGCAGGGACGCTGAGGCGGCGGCCGCCTTGTTGCCGATCACCGCGGACCTGGACGTCATCGAGAACGGCGAATACCACCAGCTCCTGCTGATGTACCAGGGCGAGCGGACACCGGAGGCGATCCTCGCCGCCGCGGGCGCGGATTCCGGCGGCTCAGCTGTGCGCTACGGAGTCGGCGCGTGGTACCTCGTAAACGACCGGCGCCGGGAAGCCGAGGAAGTATGGGCATCCATACTGCAAGGTCCTGACTGGCCCTCGTTCGGCTATCTCGCCGCGGAGGCGGAAATGGCGAGGGCGCGCGGACTGATCGCTGGCTTCAATCCTTGATCGAACCCGCATCCTGGTGCCCTGCATAGGCGGCGCTGAGCTCGCGGTAGAAGCGCGAATTGAAGGCAGCGATCGTTGCCAGCACGCCGAGCAGGCCGGCGACGACAAAGACCAGGGCGATGCCGCGCTCCGGCCCGCGGCCAAACCAGTCGCCGATCGCCAGGGCGCCGGCGCCGGTCGTCATGACGGGGATGAAGACGAACTGCGCGAGTGGCGCGATCAGGAAGGCCGTCAGTGGAGAAGCCGCCAACTCGACCGATTGGGCGAAACCGAAAACCCGGCCCTGGCGCTCGTAAGGCACCACTTTCTGCAGCGTCGTCTGTTCGGCTGCCTCGGCGTAGGGGCCGAGGAACATCCAGAGCGCGCAGCCCGCCACCAGCAACGGTATCGACGACTGGATCGTGAAAACGGCAGCGACGGCCCACATGCCGAGATTGACGAGCAGCAACGTACGCAGGGGATTCCTGCCGAGACCCGTCTTCGCGATAACGATGCCGCTCAGGATGAAGGCGCAGGAAACGAGCGCCCAGAACAGGCCCCAGGATTCCACGGCCATGAGCGAGAGTCCGTAGGCGTCCAGCAGCGCCATGAACACGCCGCCCAGGAGATTGTTGAACGAGGCGAAGAAGATGAGGGCGAACAGGCCGGAGACGCCGGCGATCACGCGGATCGTTCCTGCGAGGTCGACGCGCTTCGGTGCGTCTGCCCCACTGGCGGGAGCAGGCTCGTTTACGTGCACGAACAGCAGGTGGAGGAACGCGATGAGCGTGAAAGTGAGGGCGAATGCGAGCGTCGCGACCATCCCGCCCCACGCAACGAGGAACCCGCTGATCGCAGAGGTGGTGACGAAGCCGATCCCGGTGACCATGCCGACTAAGCCATTCGCCTTGTCCCGCCGACCTTCTGGCACGAGCAGCGTCACGAGCGTCGGCAGCGCGATGCTGCGGACATTGCCGGCAATGACGCCGAACATGACGGCCAGGACGAACAGCCACAAGGCGACGCTTCCCGCATCGGCAAAGCGTTGCTCCGGAATCAACAGGCTGGCGGCGAGGCAACCCGCGTACAGCGCAAAAGAAACGGCGCTCGAGGCCATCATCACGGATTTCTTGCGGTGATGATCGACGAGACTCCCGAACCAGATGCCAAGCGCCGCGGTGAGCGCGAGATAGATGCCGGCGATCATTCCGGTCGCAAGCACCGACCGGGTTTCCAGGAACACCCAGAATGTGACTGCGAACCACACCGTGAAATTGGTGATGCCCGCCACGAGGCTGTTGGCGAGGAGATGGTGGAACGGGATCAATTCGAGGGCTTCGAGCGCGTGAGCAGGAGCGCGCCGCCCGCGAACAGGATCACGATCGACAGCATGCCCGCACGCGGATTGTCGGTGGCCAGCGCCGTGATGCCGACCAGGAACGGGCCGAGCACGGCGGCAAACTTGCCCATCATGTTGTAGAAGCCGAAGAACTCGCCCTGCTTCCCCGGCGGGACCAGCATCGCGAAGTACGAGCGCGACAGTGACTGGATGCCGCCCTGCACCAGGCCGATGGTCACGGCAAGTGCGTAGAAATGGGTGACGTTCTGCATGCGGTAGGCGGCGATCGTCGCGACCGTATAGACCGCGATCGCGATGAAGATGCCATTGCGCGCCCCGATGCGGCCTGCGAGCCAGCCGAAGGCGATCGCGGCCGGGAATGCGACGAACTGGGTGATCAGGAGCGCCGCGATCAGGCTCTGCTGAGGAAAGCCGAGCGACAGGCCATAGTCCACCGCCATCTTGATGATCGTGTTGACGCCGTCGATGTAGAGCCAGTACGCGAGCAGGAACCACA
>JANNHT010000165.1:0-5188 GCA_031404555.1 Gammaproteobacteria bacterium | reverse complement strand
GTGAGCCGCCGCAGCGCTTCGGCGTACTTCTCGCTGGTGTGCTGGATCACATGCGCGGGCAGCTGCGGTCCCGGTGCGGTCTTGTTCCAGTCGAGCGTCTCGAGGTAGTCGCGCACGAACTGCTTGTCGAAGGACGGCGGGCTCGCGCCCTCGCGGTAGCTGTCGGCGGGCCAGAAGCGCGAGGAATCCGGCGTCAGTGCCTCGTCCATCAGCAGGACCTCGCCCGACGGGTCGAGGCCGAACTCGAACTTGGTGTCTGCGATCAGGATCCCGCGCGTGCGCGCGTAGTCGGCGGCGTCGCGGTAGAGCGCGAGCGACAGTTCGCGCACGCGTCCGGCGACTGCCGGCCCGACGGCCGCGAGCACCTGCTCGTAGGGGATGTTCTCGTCGTGCAGTCCGGCCGCGGCCTTGGTGGCCGGCGTGAAGATCGGCTCGGGCAGCTTCGCGGCGAGCTTGAGCCCCTTCGGCAGCGCGATGCCGCAGACCGCGCCGTCCCTCTGGTAGTCCTTCCAGCCGGAACCGATCAGGTAGCCGCGCACGACCGCCTCGATCGGCAGGGGCTTCAGGCGGCGTACGACGACGGCCCGCCCTTCGAGCGGCGCGCGCTCCGCGGGATCGGGGACGTAGCGCTCGAGCGGCTCGCCGGTCAGGTGATTGGCGACGATCGGGCGCGTGCGGGCGAACCAGAAGTTCGAGATCGCCGTCAGTACCTGGCCCTTGCCGGGAATCGGGTCGGGCAGAACGACGTCGAAGGCCGACAGCCGGTCGCTGGCGACGATCAGCAAGCGGTCGTCGCCGATCGCGTAGTTGTCGCGCACCTTGCCGCGATGCAGGAGCGGAAGCCCCGACAGGCGCGATTCGAACAGCGGTTCCGGGTTCATGCGATGCGGGCTCTTGCTACCATGCCAGCGCCGTTGCGGAGCGCGGATTCTTGCAGTGGCGTTTACGGGCGGTCAAGGACGGAACGATGGAGTGGATCGGAAAGATCATCGGCGCGCTCCTGGGCTACATCCTGACGCGCCGCCCGATGGGCGTGCTGCTCGGCCTGATCATCGGTCATTTCGTGGACCAGGCGATCGCGCGCGGCCGGCAGGGACCCCGCGCCGACCTGGCGACCGTGCGCGCGACCTTCTTCCGCAGCGTGTTCAGCGTCATGGGCCATGTCGCGAAATCGGACGGCCGCGTGTCGGAGCAGGACATCGCCGCCGCGCGCGGCATCTTTCGCCAGTTCCAGCTGGGCGAGGCCGACACGCATGCGGCGATGCAGTTCTACACCGCGGGCAAGGCAGCCGACTTCAACCTCGCCTCGACGCTCGACGAGCTGTCGGGGGCCTGCCGCGGCCGCGAGGGACTCCTGCGCATGTTCCTCGAGATCCAGATGCGGGCGGCCCTGCTGGGCGACGGGCTCGCGGGTGCGAGCCGCGCGACGCTCCAGCGCGTGGCGCAGGCCGTCGGCATCAGCGCACTCGAGTTCGCGCACCTGGAGACGCTGCTGCGGCTCCATGCCCAGGCCGGCGCCCGCGGCCCGGGCCGGGCGGGCGGCGCGCGCCCGTCCGCGGACACGCTCGCGGAAGCCTACGAGGTGCTCGGCATGCCGCGCACTGCGACCGACGCCGAGGTCAAGCGCGCCTACCGCAAGCTCATGAGCGAAAACCATCCCGACAAGCTGATGGCGCGCGGCCTGCCTGAGTCCATGCTGGAAGTCGCCAAGCAGAAGACGCAGGCGATCCAAGCCGCCTGGGAGCGCGTCCGCGAATCGCGCGGCATGCGCTAAAGTAGGGGTCCGTATGCAATCACCGGTCATCGCTCCGTCGATCCTGTCCGCCGATTTCGCGAAGCTTGGCGCGGAGGTGGATGCCGTGCTCGCGGCCGGCGCCGACTGGGTGCACTTCGACGTGATGGACAACCACTACGTGCCGAACCTGACCATCGGCCCGCTGGTCTGCAAGGCGCTCCGCAAGCACGGCGTGAAGGCGCCGATCGACGTGCACCTGATGGTGGATCCGGTCGATCGACTGGTGCCGGAGTTTGCGGAGGCGGGCGCGACCTGCATCAGCTTCCACCCGGAAGCGACGCGGCACGTGGACCGCACGATCCAGCTCATCCGCGACTCGGGCTGCAAGCCCGGCATCGTGCTGAATCCCGCGACCCCGCTCTCCTGGCTCGATCACACGCTGGGCTCGATCGACCTGGTGCTCCTGATGTCGGTCAATCCGGGCTTCGCGGGCCAGCAGTTCATCGAACCCGTACTCGGGAAGCTGGCCGAGGCGCGCCGGCGCATCGATGCGAGCGGCCGCGCGGTGCGGCTCGAGATCGACGGTGGGGTGAAGCTGGACAACATCGGCGCGATTGCGCGGGCGGGGGCAGACACTTTCGTCGCCGGCAGCGCCATCTTCGGCACCAAGGACTACGCCGCGACCATCCGCGCGCTGCGCACGGCGATCGCCGGCTGAGAAATAGAGGGGACGCATCCCTTTAAAAGGGGACGCATCCCTTTAACGGCAGATACCTGGCAGAACGCGGCGGCCCGTTGGTTAAAGGGATGCGTCCCCTTTTAAAGGGATGCCCTTTTAAAGGGATGCGTCCCCTTTTATTTCACCGCAGCGACGGCGGTTTTCGTGAATTCCGGCACGGGGCGCGCCTTGACCTTGGGACGCGCGCCGAACACGACGATCGTCTTGCCGCGCGCCGTCAGTAGTCCCTGTTCCTCGAGCACTTTCAGCACGCGGCCGGCCATCTCGCGCGAGCAGCCGACGAGGCGCGAGAGCTCTTGGCGGCTGACCTTGATCTGCATGCCTTGCGGATGCGTCATTGCATCGGGTTCGAGGCAAAGATCCATGATCGCGTGCGCGATGCGGCCGGTGACGTCCACGAACGCCAGGTCACCGAGCTTGCGATTGGTGCGGTCGAGGCGGGTCGCGAGCTGAGTCGCGAGTTCGAACACGAGTCCGGGGCTCTCCGATGCGACCTGCCGAAAGCGGGGATAGGTCATCTCCGCGAGCTCGCACTGCGTGCGCGTCCGGACCCAGGCGCTGCGCTGCTGGCTGTCCGAGAACAGGCCCATCTCACCGAAGAACTGGCCCTTGTTCAGGTAGGCGAGGACCATCTCGTTTCCGTCTTCGTCCTCGATCATGACTTCGACCGAGCCACGGATGATGTAGTAGAGGACATCCGGCAGGTCGCCGGCGTGAATCAGCGCGGTCTTCGACGGCACCGTGCGCACGCGGCAATAACTCAGGAATCGATTGATCGCCGGGATATCGGTCAGTTGCTTGACGGCTTCTTCCATTGTTCTCCCCTGGGGCGGTCGCCTGTCGGCTCATCGGCCGCGGCAATTCCACCCATCTTTGTATTACAGGCCCGTTCGCATCGCAAGCCATAATCGGCCATCGGTCAGATCCAGTAGGCCGTGCCGGTCATGATCCGGGCCGTCAGGCGCATGAGCCGCGGCACCGGTTCCGGCAGGGCCTCGCCGCCCGCCGCGAGCGCGGCGCGGCCGTGACCCGCTTCGTCGATCTGCATCTGTTCGACGATTGCGCGGCTGCGCGCATCGTCTGCGGGCAGCCGCTCGAGATGATCCGCGAGATGGCCCTCGACCTGGCTTTCGGTTTCGGCCATGAACCCGAGGCTCGCGCGGTCGCCGCAGAGACCGGCGAGTGCACCGATCGCGACGGAACCGGCGTACCAGAGCGGGTCCAGCAGGCTCGGCCGCGATCCCAGTTCGTCCAGGCGGTCGCGGCACCAGGCGAGGTGGTCGCCTTCCTCCGCGGCGGCGTGTTCGAGGGCGGCGCGCGTCTCCGGCGACTGGGCGGTGAGCGCCTGCCCGTGATACAGGCCCTGGGCCGCGATTTCGCCCGCGTGGTTGACGCGCATCAGCCCGGCGACGTGCCGGCGGCGCAGATCGCCGATGGGCGCGGACCCCGGCGAACCCGGGGTCGGGCGGCGGCTTTCGGGCCGGGCGAAACTCGCCCGCAGGCCCGCGTCGGCCACCGTCAGGAGCCGGTCGAGGGGGGTCAGGTGCCGGGGTTCCATGCGCTGCACATTATATAGCCATGCGGGGGCCGCTTCCCCAATGGCGACAATGACTTGCGCAGGGGTCCGGGCGGCTTTGCATTGGCGGGGCTTCTTAATTAAACTTGCCGGCCTTTCACGTACCCGACCCTGGCCAGGGGCCCAAGATGAAGACGGTTTTTGCGAAACCAGAGCGCGTGCGCCGCGACTGGTATGTGGTGGATGCGTCCGGCAAGACCCTGGGTCGGCTGGCCTCCCAACTTGCGTTCCGGCTGCGCGGCAAGCACAAGCCGGAATTCACGCCGCACGTCGACTGCGGCGACTACATCATCGTGATCAACGCCGAGAAGGTTGCAGTCACGGGCAACAAGCTGCGCGACAAGGTGTATCAGCAGCACACCGGCTACCTCGGCAACCTGAAGACGATCGCGCTCGGCAAGCTCCTGAACGAGCACCCGGAGCGCGTGATCGAATACGCGGTGAAGGGCATGCTGCCGAAGACGATCCTCGGCCGGCAGATGTTCCGCAAGCTGCACGTGTTCGCCGGCAGCGCGCACCCGCACTCGGCGCAGCAGCCGAAGAACCTCGAGATCTAAGGACAGTTCATGGCCTCGACAGCAACCCTCGCCACCGGTCGTCGCAAGTCGTCGACTGCGCGCGTCTACATGAAGCCCGGCAAGGGCGACATCACGGTCAACGGCCGTCCGCTCGACGTATTCTTCGGCCGCAAGACCGGCGTGATGATCGTGCGCCAGCCGCTCGAACTCGTGCAGATGGCCTCGCGCTTCGACTTCAACGTGCTGGTCGAGGGCGGTGGCATCACCGGCCAGGCCGGTGCGATCCGCCACGGCATCACGCGCGCGCTGATCAAATATGACGAGGAGCTCCGCAAGCCGTTGCGTACGGCGGGCTTCGTGACCCGCGATGCGCGCGAAGTGGAACGGAAAAAAGTCGGCCGGAAGAAGGCCCGCCGCGGACCTCAGTTCAGCAAGCGCTGAGACCGTTCCAGGCGGCCGACCCGGCGGAGCACTCAAACCGCATTTGGGGGATCGTCTAGCGGTAGGACTGCGGACTCTGACTCCGCCAACCTAGGTTCGAATCCTAGTCCCCCAACCATCTTTAGCAATGCGCAATGGCTATCTGCCTTTTTCCTAGACCATCCCCGGTAATCTTATGT
>JANNHT010000164.1:0-5038 GCA_031404555.1 Gammaproteobacteria bacterium | reverse complement strand
GTTCCAGTCGCCGACGACGCCGAGGCGCTGGAAGTCGGCGCGCTGCGCCTCGACCTGGCTCGCCGCGAACTCGCGGCAGGCCTTGCGGAAGGCGTCGGCATCGAGCTTCTGGCCGACGCGGCCGTACTTCTTTTCAATCTGCTGCTCGATCGGAAGCCCGTGGCAGTCCCATCCCGGCACATACGGTGAGTCGAAGCCGTCGAGCGTCTTGGACTTGACGATGATGTCCTTGAGGACTTTATTGATCGCATGCCCGAGATGGATGACGCCGTTCGCGTACGGCGGCCCGTCGAGCAGCACGAACTTTGGCCGGCCGGCCGCGTGCGCACGGAGCTTGCTGTAGAGGTCGTCCTTCAGCCAGGACGCGACCATCTCCGGCTCCCGCCGCGCGAGGTCTCCCTTCATCGGAAACTCGGTGTTCGGCAGGTTCAATGTCTGTTTGTAATCCACCCGTCGTCCTCAGCCGTCCAGCAGTTGCCGCGCCTCGCGCGCGTCCTGTTTCATCTGTTCCGCCAATGCGGCGAGATCCGGAAAGCAGATCTCGCCCCGCAATCGCGCGACGAACTCGACTTCGAGCCGGCGCCGGTACAGGTCGCCGTCAAAATCCAATACGTGCGCCTCGAGCAGCCACTCCGTGCCGCCGAGCGTCGGCCTCGTGCCGACGGCGGCGACGCCCGGGCGTCGCTCGAGTCCCGCGCCGCTCACGCGCACCGCGAATACGCCCGCGACCGGCGGCACGCGCCGGTGCAGACGGATGTTCGCCGTCGGCATGCCGAGCTGCCGTCCGAGCGCGAGACCTGCGACGACGCGACCGCCCATCGCGAACGCGCGCCCGAGCATCGCAGCGGCCTCGTCGAGCTGTCCCGCCGCAAGCGCGCCGCGCACCCGCGTCGAACTGACGACCTCCCCGCCCTGCCGGAGCGGCGCGACCTCATCCACCGCGAAACCGCGAGCGTCACCCGCGCGCCGCAGCGACGCCACGTCACCGCTCCTGCCGCGACCGAACCGGAATCCCTCGCCGATCACGACCCGCTTCGCTCCCATCGCGCGTTCCAGCACGCGCTCGATGAATGTGTCCGCATCCCAGCCTGCGAGCGCCGCGCCAAAGTGCAGCACGCGCAATTCACCGATCCCCATTCGGGCCAGCATCCGCGCCTTGTCCCCGAGGCGCATCAGCCGCACCGGCGCCTGCGCGGGCGAAAAAAACTCCCGCGGGTGTGGCTCGAAGGTGAGCACAGCCGCCGGCAAGCCGGCTTCGCGGCCGCGTTCCGTCAGGACGGCCAGGATCGCCTTGTGCCCGAGGTGCAACCCGTCGAAATTGCCAATCGCGACCACGCAACCGGCATTGCCGGGCTCGCTTTCCGCCAGGCCGCGCCGGATCCGCATCGCACCGCCCGGATCCATGGGTTCCCGCCGATTCAATTATAAGGACTTCAGGTCGTGGGGGCGCAGGCCCGCGATCCACAGGGCGGCGACATAGATTGCGCCGCCGCCGCCGACGCAGGCCGCGAGCCGGAGCGCCCGCGTTCCGGCTCCCCAGCTGGTCCAGTCCGCCCAGGTGCCGGACGCCCACCACAGGAATCCCGCCATGACGGCGCACGCAAAGAGCACCTGCGGCAGCAGCCGCTTCCACAGTGCCGACGGCACGAAGATGCCCTGGCGCCGCAGGCCGCGATACAGGAGCGTGCCGTTCACGACCGCCGCGAGGCCGGTCGAGAACGCGAGCAGCACGTGCGGCACCGGGAATCCCGACAGGTAAGCCGGCAGAACCACCGCGAGATTGAAGGTCATGTTCACCGCGAGCGCGATCAGCCCGATCCGCACCGGGGTGCGCGTGTCCTGGCGCGCGAAGTAGCCGGGCGCCAGCACTTTCACGAGCGAAAAGCCGAGCAGGCCGAAGGAATAGGCCATCAGGGCATAGGCCGACATCAGCACGTCGTGCGAGTCGAATTGGCCGTAACCGTAGAGCGAGGCGGTCAGGGGACCCGCGAGCATCAGCAGCCCGACGGCCGCGGGAGTTGCAATCGCCGCCATGACGCGCAGCGCCCAGTCGAGCGTCGCCGCGAATCGCTCCGGAGCCGCGTTCGTGTGGTGTGAGGAGAGCCCAGGCAAAATCACGGTCGCGAGCGCGATCGAGAACACGCCCATCGGGAACTCGACCAGGCGGTCCGCGTAGTACATCCACGCGATGCTGCCGGTCATCATGAACGACGCGATCAGCGTGTCGAGCAGGAGCGACACCTGCGCCACCGAGGAGCCGAAGATGCCGGGCAGCATCAGCCGCGCGATGCGACGCACGCCTTCGTGCGCCCAGTCCCAGCGCGGCTTCGGCAGGAGCCCGAGCCGGTATAGCGCGGGCAGCTGCACCAGGAGCTGCACCAGGCCCGCGACGAACACGCTGATCGCGAGCACCAGGCCGGGCTTCTCGTAGTTCGGCGCGACGAGCGTTGCAAACGTGATCAGCACGGCGTTCAGCAGCACCGGCGTGAAGGCCGGCAGCCCGAAGCGTCCGTAGCTGTTCAGCACGCCGCTTGCGAGCGCGACCAGCGAGATGAAGAAGAGGTACGGGAACGTGAACCGCAGCATTTCGACGGACATGCCGAACTTGTCGCTGCCGGGATCGAAGCCCGGCGCGAATGCGAACACGATCGCCGGCGCCGCGATCACGCCGATCAGGGTGATCGCGAAGAGCGCGAGCCCGAAAGTGCCGGCCACACCCGACAGCAGGCCCCGCACCGCGGCGAGGTCGCGCCGCACGCGGTATTCGGTGATCACGGGCACGAAGGCCTGGGAGAAGGCACCCTCGGCGGTCAGGCGGCGCAGGAAGTTCGGGATCTTGAACGCCACCAGGAAGGCGTCCATCACCGTCCCGGCACCGAAGGTGTGCGAATAGACCATGTCGCGCGCCAGCCCCGAAATGCGGGACAGCAGGGTCATGGAACCGACCACGGTGGTGTTTCGCAGGAAGCCGCGATGCATGCGCCGCGAACTATAGCGCGTTGACAAGCGCCCTCCGCATCCGGACAATGCGCGCCCTTATGGCCAACACCAAATCAGCCGAAAAACGCGCCCGCGAAGCGATCGCCAGCCGCGCCCGCAACGTTGCTCACCGCTCGAAGGTCAGGAGCGCCGTGCGCAAGGTCGTCGAGGCGATCCGCGCCGGCAAGAAGATCGAAGCCGCGGCCGCGCTCAAGGACGCATCGCCGGTGATCGACGCGATGGCCGGCAAGGGCATCATCCACAAGAACAAGGCCGCGCGGCACAAGAGCCGGCTCGCGGGCCAGATCAAGGCGCTTAAGTAAAAAGGGGACGCACCCCTTTCAAAGGGGACGCACCCCTTTTAAAGGTATGCGTCCCCTTTTACCGTTCCAGGTGATGCATCACGGCCTGGCACAGCTCGCGCGTGCCCTCGCCGGTCGCACCGGAGATCCGGTAGACGGGACCCTTGAACCGGAGCCGGCGCACGATCTCATCGCAGCACCGGTCACGCTCCGCCTTCGGCAACAGGTCGATCTTGTTGAGCACCAGCCAGCGCTTCTTTTTCGAGAGTGCCGAACTGAACTTCCTGAGCTCGCCCACGATCGCGCGTGCGCCGGCAACCGGATCCGCCTCTGGATCCAGCGGTGCGATGTCGACCAGATGCAGCAGGAGCCGCGTGCGCTGGAGGTGCTTCAGGAAGCGGATCCCGAGCCCCGCACCCTCCGCCGCGCCCTCGATCAGGCCCGGGATGTCCGCCATCACGAAGCTCTTGAGCGGGCCGACCGCGACGACGCCAAGCTGCGGATGCAGCGTCGTGAACGGATAGTCGGCCACTCGCGGCCGTGCCGCCGACACCGCGCGGATCAGCGTGGATTTACCGGCATTCGGCAGCCCAAGCAGGCCAACGTCCGCGAGCAGGCGCAGTTCCACGCGCAGTGAACGCGTCTCGCCCGGCAGACCGGGGCCGCTCTGGCGCGGCGTGCGGTTGACCGAACTCTTGTAGCGCTGGTTGCCCCAGCCACCCTTGCCGCCCTTCGCGACGAGGAGCAGCTGGCCCGGTTTCGAAAGGTCGCCGAGAATCTCGTTGGTCTCGTCGTCAATCACGACCGTGCCGACCGGCATCGGCACGAACAGGTCATCGCCGCCCCTGCCCGTGCAGTCCTGGCCGCCGCCCGGCTGGCCATTGCCGCCGCGAAACGTGCGCTTGATGCGGTAGTCGACGAGCGTGTTCATGCCCTCGAGCGCGCGCAGCCACACACTGCCGCCGAGGCCGCCGTCGCCGCCGTCAGGGCCGCCGAACGGCACGAATTTCTCGCGGCGAAAGCCGACCGCGCCGCGCCCGCCGTGGCCCGCGACGACCTTCACGATCGCTTCATCGACGAATTTCATGCCTGCCTGCCGCCCTAATGAAAAACCCCGGCCGGGCCGGGGTTCAAGAAAGGGGACGCAACGCTTGTTTCCGTCTCAACAGCAAAGGGTTGCGTCCCCTTTTTTGCCGCTTACTCCGGCAGCACGCTGACGAACAAGCGTCCGTCACTGCCCTTCTTGCGGAACTGCACGCGGCCGGTCTTGAGCGCGAACAGCGTGTGGTCGGTGCCGACACCGACGTTGTCCCCGGCCCGGTACGGCGTGCCGCGCTGGCGCACCAGGATGTTGCCAGCGAGCACCCGCTCGCCGCCGAACTTCTTCACGCCGAGCCGCTTCGAATGTGACTCGCGGCCGTTCTTGGTACTGCCGCCAGCCTTCTTGTGTGCCATCTGCCGTTCCTCTGTGCCTTCAGGCCGCCGTGATGCCGGTCACCTTCAGTTCGGTGTACGGCTGACGATGGCCCTTCTGCCGCAGGTAGTGCTTGCGGCGGCGGAATTTCGTGATGCCGACCTTGTCGGCCTTGCCGTGCGCCTGCACGGTCGCGGTGACACGGGCGCCGGTGACATAAGGCGCGCCGATCGCAACGTCCGCGCCCTCGCCGATCAGGAGCACCTGGTTGAACTCGACGGTGGCACCCGCATCGGCGTCGAGCTTCTCGACCCGCACGATCGTGCCCTCGCTCACCCGGTAC
>JANNHT010000163.1:0-8021 GCA_031404555.1 Gammaproteobacteria bacterium | reverse complement strand
GCCCAAAGCTTCCTCGCTAGTGCCATATTGCTGGAACAAATGCGCCTCAAGCAGCCAGGACTGCTCCAGGATAGCTGCCATGACCGGTAGCGGGCTCTTTGCTTAGCGACTCTTTGTCACTCCCTGGCGGGGACAAAGGGGGAAGATCGGGCAGGTAGAGCAATCCGGGATCGGCGCCTTGCAAATGGCGCGGCCATGAAAGATCAGGAGGTGGCTGGTCGCTATCCAGTAGCTGGGCGGGAGGAGAGCGCAGAGCTCTATTTCGATGCGTTGGGGATCTTTGGCGGTTGTCCAGGCAAAGCGCTGGGCCAGACGAGTGACATGGGTATCGACGACCATCGCCGGGATCCGGAAGGCGGTGCCAAGGATGACGTTGGCGGTCTTGCGGCCGACGCCGGGGAGGGCGGTCAATGCGGTCAGGGAGTGCGGAACCTCGCCGTGGTGGCGTTCCTGTAAATGTTGTGCACAGCCGAGCAGATGTCGGGCCTTGTGATGATAAAAATCCGCTTCACTGCACGCGACGGACTACTTCGACAGCGCGTTCAATGGCGCCGCGATCTTCGACTTCAACGGCGACGGCTGCTCGGATTTCGCCTACGAGCACTACACGGGACCGATGCGGATCCGTGTCGGCGGCTGTGGCGTCCCGTGGTCAGGACCGGAACTGCAGGGGCCGTCGATGTCCGCGTATCCGGCTTTCCTGGAAGTCCATGACTGGAACAGCGATGGCCGCGAGGACCTGCTGCTGCGCGGCGCGACCACCTGGCATGTCGCACTCTCGAATGGCGACTCCATGCGTCCAATCGAGGACACCGGCGTTCCCCATGACGGATCGTTCGGCGTCCGCGCCCTGGACCTGAATGGCGACGGGCTGCGAGATCTTGCCTGGCGCGCGGGCGGCCAGCTCCGCGTGCGCTGGCGGAATGGGCCGAAGCCCGATCTGCTGCTCGCCGCGGCTGACGGATTCGGCGCGCGCTCGGTGTTCAGTTACGGAATGCTGACGGACGATGCCATCTATGCGCGCGGCTCGGGCGCGGTCTATCCGCTGCAGGACCTGCGGCCCGCGACGACCGTCGTCCGCGAGCTCGCGGTCACGGACGGAAGCGGCACAGGATCGATGCGCGCGACGCGCTTCGCGTATGAAGGCCTTCGTCATCACCTGCTCGGCCGCGGCTCGCTCGGCTTCTCGAAGCGCACGAGCACGGACCAGACTGCCGGTGAGCGCCTGCGCCTCGAGGAGACACGCCGCCAGGATCATCCATTCACCGGCCTGCCGGAGTCGACCGTGCTCCGCCAGGAGTCCGGCGCACCGATCACCGCCGCAACCTATGCCTGGACGACGCTCGATCTCGGCACGGGCCCGGCCACCCGACGCTTTCCGCGTCTCGTCTCCGAGACTTTGCGGCACTACCAGGTTGGCGGAGCCTTGAACGGCACCGAATTGTCGACGGTCATCCGTGCCATTGCGGCGATCGACTCGACGTCCGGCCTCACAACCGACGAAACGACGACGGTCACGGAGGTGGCGGGTGGCGTGAGCGCCGGTGGCACGGCGACGGTTCGCACGCAGCGCAGCAGCATCCTGAACGACGCCGCCAACTGGTGCCTCGGCCGGCCGCAATCGCTGCAGATGACGGCCAGCCACAGCCAGCCCGGCGGCAATGCGATCACGCGCAGCGCGAGCGCGGCCTGGGACGGCGTCATGTGCCGGCCGACGCAGCAGCGCATCGAGCCTGGCAGCAGCCAGGCGCAGGTTACCTACAACCTGACCTACGACGCGTTCGGCAACCTGTCGAGCCGCGGCGTCACCGGTACCGGCATGAGCGAACGCACGACCAGCGTCGACTGGGGCGCGCGCGGCCAGATGCCGGCGACGAGCTCCAATGCGCTGTCGCAGATCACGCGGTTCACGTGGAGTCCAGCGACCGGCCAGCTCCTCGGGATCGCGGATCCCAATGGGCTCGCGGCCGCCTGGACCTACGACGCCTTCGGCAATCCGCTCCAGGAAGTCCAGCCGGACGGAACGAGCACGGCTTGGTCGCGCGTCGCGTGCACCACGTCCTGCGATCCGCGGACGCGCTACCGAGTGATGCAGCTCGATCGCGACAACACGGGCGCAACGCGCGTCGTCAGCGAGTTCGCCTTCGACCAGCACGACCGCGGCTTCCGGTCGGCGATGCAGCAGCCCGGCGGAGCCATGTCGGTGCTGGTCGCCGATTCCGATTCACGGGGACGGGTGCTCCGCGAGTACCTGCCGTACTGGGAAGGCGGCAACGCGGCGGGCTATCGGCAGTTCGACTACGACATCCTCGGGCGTTTGACCGGCGCTGTGCTGCGCGCTGCGGATGGCACCGCCAGCCGCTCAATTCAGCTTCGGCACGACGGACACGCGGCGATACAGACCGATGCGCTGGGGCGCACGACGAGTGGCACTCGCTCGGCCTGGGGCAACCTCGTCCGCGTCACGGACGCGGCCGGCAACAGCACGAACTACGAGTACGACGCGTTCGGAAACCTTGTCCGGGTGCGTGATGTGTTGAATAACCTCGTCGACACGATCGGCTACAACTCGCGGGGCCTCAAGGTCTCACATGACAGCATCGATGCCGGCTACTGGACCTGGACCCGCAATGCGCTCGGCGAGACGACGTCAATGCGCGACGCCAAGTCACAGGTCTTCAGCTTCGCCTACGACAAGCTCGGGCGCCTGACGAGCCGCAATGCGCCGGATGGGGTGACGAGCCTGACCTGGGGAAACAGCGCAGGTGCGCACAACATCGGAAGGCTCGCGAGTCATGCGAATCCCGGATTCTCGGAGAACTTCCTGTACGACGCGGTCGGCCGGCCGTCGCAGCGCACGATCGTCACCGATGCGACGTATCGCTACGACTATTCGTACGACTCCCTCGGACTGCTCGACGTCCTGACCTACCCGTCCACCGGTTCCGGCAACCGATTCGCCATCCGGCATCTTTACGATGCCGGCCGGCTCACGCACATCCGAACGGCGGATGCTGCAGGCACCTCACTGTGGCGCCAGAATGCCCGCGATGCGGCGGGCAACACGATCGACGAGACCCTGGGCACCGCAGTTCGCGTCGTCACGGGCTTCGATCCGCTGAGCGGCGAATCTGACTATAGGCAATCGACGGCCGCCGGCAATCCGGTGCAGGACCTCTCCTATGCCTGGGATGCCAATGGCAACCTGATTCGGCGACAGGATTCCCTGCGGAACCGGATCGAGGAATTCCGCTACGACGTCCTCGACCGGCTCGACGATTCACGCCGCAATGGCGTCGTCAATCTCGACCTCGACTACGACGCAATCGGCAACATCCGGCGCAAGTCCGATATCTGCCCGGGCAGTGCCCCGTGCTACGGCTACCACGCGGTGCGAAAGCACGCCGTGACGAGTGCCGCTGGCCAGGCATTCGCGTACGACCTGAACGGCAACATGACGAACCGCGGCGGCGGCGCGATCGCCTGGAGCAGCGACAACCTGCCGGTCTCAATCGCCGGCCCGGGCGGCAACAGCAGCCAGTTCTGGTACGGCCCGACCGGCAATCGCTGGAAACAGGTTGCAAGCCACGCCGGTGTGGCCGAGACGACGCTCTACGCGGGTGAGCTTGCGGAAAAAGTGATCCGCGCGGGCGTCACGACCTGGCGCCAGTATGTGATGACGCCGACCGGTGTCGCGGCCATGCGCCTGCAGAGCGGCGGCAGCGCGTCCATGCGCCATCTCACGCACGACAACCTCGGGAGCACGGACGGCATCCTGGATGCCGGCGGCAACCTGCTCGTCAGCGAAAGCTTTGCGCCTTTCGGCATGCGACAGGGCGCGCAGTCCGGCGGCGCACTGCCCGCCGCTGATCTGACGGTCATCGGCACCAACACGCGCGACGGGTTCACGGGACACGAGCATCTCGACAACCTGGACCTGATCCACATGAACGGCCGCGTCTACGACCCGCGGCTTGGCCGTTTCATCAGCGCGGATCCGTACGTGACGGCGCCCTACGACGGACAGGGCCTCAACCGCTATTCCTATGTGTGGAACAACCCGTTGTCGTTCGTCGACCCGAGCGGATTCGACGCGCAACCGCCCTGCCTGACGTCGCAGGAAGGCCGTTGCGCGCGCGTGACGGTTTACGGAATGCGTTGGGCCAAGTCCTTCCAATTCGTCGGCGGCAGCGGCTACGCCCAGAAGGAGTCCGCATCGGCACGCGACCCCTGCGGTCAGGACAGCAGCGCCTTGGCCTGCGCGATGCAGAACACCACGCTCACTTCACCATCGCAATTCGTTCTCAAGGTCGGCACGCAGCCGGATCCGACGCTGTCGGGAAGCCCGGGGCTCGACTTTCTCCAGGGTGCAGCGGCACGCATCGGAAATCTCGCGATCGGCTCCTCACCACTCGCGTTGCTGTTCGGAGCCGATCCGGACTTCGAATGGTTCGGCGTACCGGACAGCGGAGCGGGTCAGGCCGGCGCGGACTTCGGCAATGTCGGCTACCTCGTCGGCGGTGCAGCGGGAATGGTGCGTCGGGTCGGCGGCGACATCGCGAGCGGGTCGACCCGTGCGTTCGCACGGTCATTGCAGGGCAATTGGAAGTATCCTGGCGTAGACGAGTTCAAGGATATCCTGCTGAAGAAAGGCACCATTCTCTTTGGTGGATATCCTGGAAAAACTGCATTCTTCACGACGGCAAGCGCCATGCGCCGATCGGGCTGGAGCGCGCGGACGTTTTACGACAGGCTCCAGTTGCACGTGAGCAAGGACCACGGACGTCGGACACAGGTAGCCATGTACGAGGTCATGGAGGACACGGCGGCTGCATTTGGATTGGCTATCGCCAACGGTGACTACGGCCCGGGTCGATTTCCTCAAGTAGTCGTGCCACTCTTCGAAAGTACACTTCAATTGATTCGCGTCCTGCCGCTGGGCCCTTGACATGAAGATCCATGTGAATGACGGCACCGTTGAGTTTGCGACTGGGAGCATCGGTCCCGCCGTCGATCGCAACGCGTTTCTGCAGTCTTCGGTAGCTGGCAAGCAAAGCTACGTCAATGGGCCTTTCGCCCTGTACGCCATTCAGACGGAAGCCGGGATTGGGGCAACCGCGCAGTTCTATGGCGACCGACTGGAAGTTATCTTTGTCTGGTTCAGCATGCCGGATGACAGTGACGACAACTGGAACGAAGCCCACGAGCGCCTGAGAATGAAGGTGCACGACGAGTGGCTACAAATTGAACTCGGCGAACCGCCCTACCGATTTGCATGGGGCCGGATCGAGTCTGTGTTCGACGCCAAGGGCTGCGAGGGTGAGATCCACGTTTCCTATGGCGAACCAAGAACGTCTAGTTCCTGGCGTGATCGAAAAAAATCCTGAGGGCGCGCTATGATCGGGGCCCATGCAGGATAGCGCCCTCCGAGCCGTCACCTTCGACGGCGACATCATCCGGATTGACGGCAAACCCACGCGCATGGATCACATGGTGCGCGACGCCTTCTGGGCCCACGGCCGCGCGATCGTGCTGCTGGACCCGGCTGCCTACCTCGACAACCCTACGTATGGCGCCCAGCGCAGGAAAGCCCGCAAGCCCGCCCAGAACCTGCGCGCCTTTTCCCCCGCCGGCGAACTGCTCTGGCAGGCAGAGCAGCCGGAGTTTGCCGACCACTACTACCGCATCGAGAGCCGCGAGCCATTGGTCGCGCTCTCCTTCTCCGCCTTCCGCTGCGACATCGACCCCGAGAGCGGCAAGATCCTGAAGAAACAGAATATCAAGTGAGTGGCCGGTCCCCGGCGCCTGATCAGGCGATCAGCGGGATAAAGACCACCGAGACGAGGGTCACAACCACAATCGCGGCCAGGTTCACGCGCCAGCCCGCACCCATCATGTCCTGCATCGTGAGCCGCCCGGTGCCAAACACGATCGCATTCGGCGGCGTGCCGACCGGCAACATGAAGCCGCAGGAAGCCGCCATCGCAACCGGCGCCACCAGCTGGATTACCGGATAGTCGGACGTCGCGGCAATCGCCGCGAGGATTGGCATGAAGGTCGCGGCCGTCGCGACGTTCGAGTTGAGTTCGGTCCAGAGCACCAAGAGCGTCACCATCGCGCCGATCAGCAGGATGAGCGGCCAGCTTCCGAGGCCGGCGAGCACCACGCCGATGAATGCGGACAGGCCGCTGCCCTGGATCGCCTCCGCGAGCGCCAGGCCGCCGCCGAAGAGCAGCAGCACTTCCCACGGGACCTTCCGCATGTCTGCGCCCATCACGAGGCGCGTCTTGCCGTCGCCGGAGGAGACGACGAAGAGCGTCAGCCCCGACAGCAGCGCGATGCTCGTGTCGCTCAGTTCCTCGAGTGCGGGCAGCTCGCGGATCAGAGGGCCGAAGATCCAGGCCGCAGCCGTCAGCACGAAGATCACCGTCACGCGCCGCTCGGCGGTGGACATCGGGCCGAGCGCCGTGCGCGCCTCACGCAGGCGATCGCGCGCGATCGCCTGTGCTCCCAGCTTGAAGGGAAACGCGATCTTCACGAGCACGAGCCAGGCGATTGGCATCAGGATCAGCGCCGTCGGCATCCCGAACACCATCCACTGCGCGAAGCTGATGGTCTCGCCGTAGTTTTGCTGCATGAAACCTGCGACCAGCGCGTTGGTCGCCGTGCCGACGATGGTGCCGAGCCCGCCGATGGTCGCGGCGTAGGCGACGCAGAGCACGATCGCCTTGCCGAAGTTCCGCGCGTTGATGTCCTCAGCGTCGGGGTCCGGCGCGACGATCGCCGCGACAGACATCGCGACCGGCAGCATCATCAGCGTGGTCGAGGTGTTCTGCACCCACAGGCTGACGAAGCCGGTGGCGCACATCATGCCGAGCACCAGACCCTGCGGATGGCCGCCGGCGCGCGCGACGATCGCGTAGGCGATGCGCCGGTGCAGGTTGCTGCGCTCCATCGCGAGCGCGAGCAGGAATCCGCCGAGGATCAGGTAGAGCGTCGTGTTGCCATAGCCGCCGGCGAGATCCCCGGCCGATGCGGCGCGAAGCGGCGGCAACACCGCGAGCGGTACGAGCGCGGTCACCGCGAATGGCAGCGCCTCCGTCGCCCACCAGACCGCCATCAGGATCATCGTTCCGGCCACTCGCCAGGCCGCGGGCGTGAGCCCGGCCGGCGGGTCGGTGACGAGCGTCGTTGCGAGCACGAGCACGCCGAGCACGAGCCCGACGTTCTGCGCCGTCGTCCGCCCTTCTTTCGCGCTCATCCCCCACTCCCTGCCGAATGGCGGCGTGCCAGTATAGAGTGGCGCTCCCGGTTCCGGAGCAACGCATGCAGGATACGATCGTCATCGCCGGCGGCGGCCATGCGGCGGCGCAGGTCGTGGACAGCCTGCGCCGTGACGGATTCACCGGGCGGATAATCTTGGTGGCGGCGGAGCCCGCGCTGCCCTACCAGCGCCCCCCGCTCTCGAAGAAATTCCTGGCCGGCGAGCTCGAGGCCGAACGCCTGCCGATCCGTCCGGCGAGCTTCTACGAGAGCACGCGCTGCGAGCTGCTGCTGGGCAATCCAGTCTTGAGCATCGACACCGCGCACCGACGCCTGCGACTCGCGGACGGCGCCACGCTCGATTACGACCGCCTGGTGCTCGCGGTCGGCGGCCATGCGCGGCCGATGCCGGTGCCGGGGGCGGCGCTCGCAGGCGTGCATGTGCTGCGCACGCTCGCCGACGTGGACGCGATCCGTGCACAGATCCGGCCCGGCCTTCGCGTCGCCATCGTCGGTGCCGGCTACATCGGGCTCGAAACGGCGGCGACTTTTCGCAAGCTCGGGCTCGCGGTCACGGTGATAGAGATGATGGATCGCGTCATGAGCCGCGTGGTCGCGCCCGAGATGAGCCGTTTCTACAACGACGAGCACTGCGCGCACGGCGTGACGATCCTGACCGGCAAGCGCGTCAGCGAATTCGCAGGCCCAGACCGCGTCGCCGCGGTGCTCTGCACCGACGGGACGCGCATCCCGGCCGA
>JANNHT010000162.1:0-1787 GCA_031404555.1 Gammaproteobacteria bacterium | reverse complement strand
GGGATGCGTCCCCTTTTTTAGAAACCGTCGATGCCCGCGAGCTGCCAGTCGCAGGCGGCGACGAGCGCCTGCGCGATTGGTTCGAGCAACGCAGCATCTGCCGGACTGAAACGGCCGACAGACGGACTGTCGAGATCGAGTACGCCGATCAGCCGCGAACCGGCGACGAGCGGCACGACGATTTCCGAGTTCGAAGCCGTATCGCAGGCGATGTGTCCCGGGAACGCGTGGACGTCCGGCACGATCACCGTGCGCCGCTCCGCCGCGGCCGTGCCGCAGACACCCGAGCCGAGTGCGATACGGACGCAAGCGACCCGGCCCTGGAACGGGCCGACCACGAGCTCGCCGCCGCGCAGGAAGTAGAATCCCGCCCAGTTCAGCCCAGGCAGGCGCTCGAACAGGAGCGCCGCGAGATTCGCGGCGTTCGCCCAGGGATCGCGCTCGCCGGCGAACAGGCCTGCGGCGAGCGCACCCAGATCGGCGTCAGCGGTGGCGTGCGGGTGCATCAGGAACGATCCTCCGCGAAAGACAGCGCCGACGCCAGATCCGGCAGGCCGAGCGTCACCATGACCAGGCGATCAAAGCCGAGCGCGACGCCCGCGCAGTCCGGCAGGCCGGCGGCCAGCGCCGTGAGCAACCGCTCATCGAGCGGGTGCATGACCTGGTTCCGGAGGCGCCGGGTCGTGAGGTCCTGCATGAAGCGCCGGCGCTGCTCGGTCGCGTCCCCTAGTTCGTGGAAACCGTTCGCGAGCTCGACGCCGTCAACGTAGAGCTCGAAGCGCTCGGCAACCGCCGTGCCGTGCGCATCGGTCGACAGGCGCGCGAGCGCGGCTTGCGACGCCGGGTAGTCCTTCAGGAACACCGGCGCGTCGTGGCCGAGCGAGGGCCCGACCGCCGTGCCGACCAGGAGATCGAGCCAGGTGTCGCGGTCCCAGCCCTCGGTGCCGACCGGATTCACGCCGCGCGCGGCGAGGGCCGTTGCGATCTCGCCGGTGTCAGCACGGAAACAGTCGAGGCCGCAGGCCGCCTGGATCGCATCGCGATAGCTCACTTCCTTCGCGGGCGCGAAGCTCCGCAGTCCAGCGGTCATCGCGTGCAGCAGCCGCTCGACGTCCTGGCGCAGCGCAGGCGCATCGAACCCCAGGCGATACCACTCGACCAACGTGAATTCGGTGCTGTGCTGCCGGCCCGATTCACCGGCGCGAAACACCGGCGCGACCTGGTAGCAGTCGCCGATGCCGGCCGCGAGCAATCGCTTCATCGGGTATTCGGGAGACGTCTGCAGGTAGCGCCGCCCGGAACTGCCGCCGGCGACGACCGTTTCGATTGCCGGATCGCTGACCGCGGCGCTCGAGAGGAGCGGCGTCTGTACCTCAAGCACGCACTGAGACGAGAAGTAGGTGCGTGCCCGTGCGAGCATGGCAGCGCGCTGACGCAGCACCTCGGTCGTCGCGTTCGGACGCCAGTCGGCGCCGTTCATGGGAGACTTGCGCTCACGGCAGGTTCGCGATGCGTTCGCCGACGCGGACCGGCCGTTCGGCCGCGAAGCCTGTCACCAGCCGCGGCCCCTGGCGTGCGAACAGCAGCACGACGGTCGAGCCCATGTTGAACCAGCCGAGTTCCGCACCGCGATCGAGCGCGATGAACGGGTCGCGCACCGGCAGCTCGGTGACGCGGCCGCGGGCGTGGCGCACGCTGCCCGCCCAGCTCAGGCTCATGCTGCCGACGAACAGCGCGCCCACCAGCACGATCGCCATCGGGCCCGCCGCCGTGTCGAACACGCAGGC
>JANNHT010000161.1:0-8959 GCA_031404555.1 Gammaproteobacteria bacterium | reverse complement strand
AAAGCTGACTGAGAGAGAAAGTGGGGTAAAATTTCCTCGACTTTCCGCGCCTGCCTGCTGTCGGTGGACACGATCGTGACGGCCAAGGCGCTCTCGCTGCCGGTCAGCCCGGAACCCGCCGACGGCTCGCACATCGACCGCCAGACCATCGAACAGGCGCTGCTGCTCGCCGACGGCGTCGTCGCGCACGCGGCGCGCGACCTCGGCCTGTCGCGCCAGGCGCTCTATCGGCGCATGGAAAAGCTCGGCCTCAAGGCGCCCGTTGACCCGGGCCGCACGACCGCGAACGGCTAGGCCGCGCGCGCGTCACCGCGCTCGCCGATCGCTGGATCGCCAGCCGGTAGCGGGCCCTTGATTCGGCAGCGCCGCGCATTGCGGGTATAACGGCAGCATGGCCCGCAAGCCGCGCGCCAGCTTTTCGCTGGCCGGCCGCATCGTTCTCGTCCTCTGCACCGTTGCGATCGTCGCGACGGCCGCCGCCCTGCTGTTGCATCACTGGCTGGCATCGCCCTGGCTCGCGGGCGCTGCCGCGCTTCTCCTCACGCTGCCGCCGTTCATCCTGATCACCTCGCGGCTCTTCAACCGCTGGAGCCAGAGCATCCGCGCGGTGACTGACGGCATCGGCAGCCTGAAGGACCGCGATTTCAGCGTCAGCGTCACGCCGACCGGCCCGGACGAGATCGGCGACCTGACCGCGATGTACAACTCGCTCGGCGATGATCTCCGCAAGGAGCGGCTCAACCTCTACCAGCGCGAACTGCTGCTCGACACGGTCGTGCAGACCACGCCGCTCGCGCTGGTGCTGACGAACGCGAACGACGCGATCGTGTTCGGCAACATCGCGGCGCGGCAGCTGTTCCGTGCCGGCCGCAAACTCGAGGGCCTGACGTTCCACACGCTGATCGAGGACGCGCCGCAGCCCCTGCGCGACGCCGTGGATGGCGGCACCGACACGCTCTTCACGGTGCAGGAGGGTGCGGAGGCCGAGGTGTTCCACGTGAGTCACCGGCCCTTCTTCCTGAACAGCCAGCCGCACCGGCTGCTGCTGTTCAAGCAGCTCACGCGCGAGATGGCGGCGCAGGAAGTCGTGATCTGGAAGAAGGTCATCCGCGTGATCGCGCACGAGCTCAACAATTCGCTCGCGCCAATTTCGTCGCTCGCGCACTCGGGGCAGATGCTCGCGCGTGCGCCGGACCCGGACCGCCTCGCGCGCGTGTTCTCGACCATCGAGGAGCGCGCCTCGCACCTCGCGACCTTCATCGACGGCTACGCGCGCTTCGCGAAGCTGCCGCGGCCACGCCCGGCGGCGGTTGCGTGGCGCCCGCTGCTCGTCGGGCTGAAGGGCGGCCTGTCGTTCCAGGTACGGGAGCCATTGCCCGCGGATGACGCATGGTTCGACGCGACGCAGTTCGAGCAGGTGCTGATCAACCTGATCAAGAATGCGATCGAATCCGGTTCGCCGGAGGATGAAGTGATGCTGGGCGTCGTCCCGCGTCACGGCGGCATCGCGATCGAGGTCGCGGACCGCGGCAACGGGCTGTCCGAGGAGGTGTTGCGCGACGCGCTGCTGCCGTTCTACTCGACTAAGCCGAAGGGCACGGGCCTCGGGCTCACGCTCTGCCGCGAGATCGTGGATGCGCACGGCGGTAGACTGAGCATCGCGAATCGCGAGGGCGGCGGCGCGATGGTCACGGTCTGGCTCCCGCAACCGGAACCCTAAAAGGGGACGCATCCCCTTTCACACTGGAGGCCCCAATGCCCGCATTTTTCGACTTCGAATTGAACCGCATCGACGGTGAAAAAGACCTGCTCGGCGGCCTGAAGGGCAGGGTCGTGCTCGCGGTGAACGTCGCGAGCAAATGCGGACTGACGCCGCAGTACACCGGGCTCGAGGAGCTGCACGAGGAACTCGCCGGCGAGAACTTCGCGGTCGTCGGCTTTCCCTGCAACCAGTTCGGCGCTCAGGAGCCGGGCAGCGAGAAGGAGATCCAGGTCTTCTGTTCCGCGAACTACGGCATCACGTTCCCGATGAGCGCGAAGCTCGAGGTCAATGGCTCCGGGCGCCACCCGCTCTATGCCTGGCTGACTGACCCGGCGAACGGCCATCCGGGCGACATCCAGTGGAATTTCGAGAAATTCCTGATCGGCCGCGACGGCAAGCTATTGAAGCGCTACGCGCCGACCGTCAAGCCGCGCGACAACGGCCTGATGCAGGACATCGCGGACGCCCTGTAACCGCCGGCAACGGTGGAAATTCCCGCCCGCGCCGCTTAGTATTCCGACCGCCATGATTTCACCGCTCGCCGCCCGTTCCCTGGTCGCAACCCTGGCGCTTTTCGCCGCGGTGCACGGGGCCGCCGCCGCGGACGCCGAGAATGGCCGCAAGCTCGCCTATGCCTGCATGGGTTGCCACGGCATCGAGTATTACAAGAACGCCTATCCGAAGTATTCGGTGCCGAAGCTCGGCGGGCAGAGCGCGGCCTACATCGTCGCGGCACTCGCGGAGTACGACACGAAGGCGCGCTGGCATCCGACGATGCAGGGCTACGCCACTTCGCTGACTGCGGAGGACCGCGCGGACATCGCGGCCTGGTTCTCGTCGGTCTCGCAGCGCGAGCCCGGCACGAAGCAGGTCGGCACACCGCCTGCGACGGCCGCGGCCTGCTCGGCCTGTCACGGTCCGGACGGTTTCGGGACGCTGCCGGAGAACCCGACGCTCGCCGGGCAGCACGCGGACTATCTCGTGCAGGCGCTCGACGACTATCGACTCGGCAAGCGCAAGAACCCGATCATGAGCACCTTCGCGCAGCAGCTCACGCGCGAGGACATGAAGGCGCTCGCGGCCTACTTCGCGAAGCAGAAGGGGCTGACGACGCCCAAGCTGTAAAAGGGGACGCACCCCTTTAAGAAGGGACAGTCCGCCTTTTTCGCGCAGCGAAAAAGGGGACAGTCCCCTACTTCAACTTCTCCAGGAACATCGCCACTGCCCACTGGTAGTAGTCGATGTTGTCGCGCTTGGCGAAGCCGTGGCCCTCGTTCATCCCGACGAGATACCAGACCTCGCCGCCGTTCGCGCGGATCTTCGCGACCATCTGCTCCGCTTCCGTGTACGGAACCCGCGGGTCGTTCTGGCCCTGCACGATCAGCATCGGCTTGCTGATCTTCCCCGCATTGTTGAGCGGCGAGATCTTCTGCATGAACTCACGCATCTTCGGGTCGCGCTCGTCGCCGTACTCGGGCCGGCGCAGGTCGCGCCGGTACTCGGCGGTGCTCTCCAGGAACGTGACGAAGTTGCTGATGCCAACGATGTCGATCGCGCCGCGCAGGCGGTCGTTGAAGTGCGTCATCGACGCGAGAACCATGTAGCCGCCGTAGGATCCGCCGATCACGACCACGCGCTTCGCGTCGAGGTCCGGTTGCGTCGCGATCCAGTCGAGCAGCGCGCCGATGTCCTTGACCGAGTCCTCGCGCTTGAAGCCGTTGTCGAGCGCGAGATAGGTCTTGCCATAGCCGGATGAGCCGCGCACGTTCGGCTGGAGCACGGCGTAGCCGAGCTCGGCCCACTGCTGGACGCTGGCGCTGAAAATCGGTTGCACCTGCGCCTCCGGGCCGCCGTGGATGCTGATCAGCACCGGATACGGGCCGGGGCCGGCGGGCTTGTACAGCCAGGCCGGAATCTGGCGTGCCTTGCCGCCCACCTTGTCGAACGTCGGGAAGTGTACGAGCGACGGTGCGAGCAGGGACTTCGCATCGATCGGCCCGATCTCGCTCTCGGTCCAGCGCTCGAAGCCGCCGTCCGCCAGTGTCCAGACGAAGACGTCGGAAGGTTGCGAGGGTGTCTGCATCCCGAAAGCGAGCCGCTGGCTCGCGGGATCGAAGTCCAGGGAGCCGATCACGCCGAACGGCAACTGCGGCGGGATCAGGTCCGCGTGCTGCACGAGGTCCATGACGCCGAGGCGACTCGCCCCGTCTTCGTTCACGACATAGGCGAGGTAGCGCCCGTCCTTCGATAGCACGAATTCGTCAACGTCCCACTGGATGTGGTCGGTGAGCGGCGTGACCTTGCCCGTCGCGAGGTCGACGTAGCGGAGCGTGCGGAATTCGCTGCCGAGATCGGATGTGATGTACACGCCCTTGCCGTCGCGCGAGAAGCTGCCGCCGCGTGCGGCCTTCACTTTGGCGGGCTCGATCTCCCGCTTCGCGCGCGTCGCGAGGTCGTAAACCCAGAGATACGACTCATTGGCCGATACGAAGTGGTTGAGGAGCAGCGACTTGCCATCCGGGGACCAGTCGACTGCATTCCAGCCGACCTCGGGCGCCTCGAACACCAGCTCGGGCGCGCGGCGATCGAGCGGATCGTCGATGTAGACGTCAGTGACGACGCCGTTTCGGACCGTCCACTGGAAAGCATATTGCGTCCCGTCCGGCGACCAGACGCCCTCGCCCGCGCGACCCTCGCCATTCGTGAGCCGCACCGGTTCCGCAGCCGCGGGATCGAGGTACTCGAGCTGGAAGTTCTCGTTGCCGCCCGCGTCGCGGATATACGCCATGCCCTTGCGCGCGCCCGTCGGCGACCAGCTCCCGCCGGTCACCGGCTCGTCGAAGAAGGTGATCTGCCGGCGCGCGCCCATCGGCGCCGCGACGATGTGCAGCTGGCTCGTGTTGCCGAAGCGCGTGCTGATCGTGACGCGCCCGTCGGGCGTCCAGCCGGCGAAGGAGGCGCTGCGCGTGAACTGGTAGCGGCGCATGCGCTGCTGCAGCTCGGGCGGGATCTCGGGAATGCCCTCGATCGCGAGGTTGCCGCGGGTGACGCGTTCGACCTCCGCAGCGGCGGAGGACCAGGCCAGGAGGGCGGCAAAAGTCGCCAGGAACAGTCGGATCATGGTGGCACCCGAGGGACGTGTCGTGCGGGGTAGATTGCCACAGCCGTGTCGTCGGCACGACCGCGCCGTCATGCGATCATGTGCTCCGGAGGTCCCGTGAAGACTTACAACGTGGGCTATCTCGTCGGCAGCCTCGCGCAGGCGTCCATCAACCGCCGGCTTGCGAAGGCGCTCGTCCGCCTGGCGCCGGCGGAACTCGTGCTGTCGGAGATCCCGATCCGGGAGCTGCCGCTCTACAGCCAGGACTTCGACGCGGACTTCCCGCCGACGGCTCGGAAATTGAAGGAATCGATCGCGGGCTCGGATGCCATCCTGTTCGTGACGCCCGAGTACAACCGCTCGATCCCGGGCGGGCTCAAGAATGCGATCGACTGGGCGAGCCGCCCGTCCGGCAAGAGCGCATTCGCCGGCAAGCCCTCGGCCATGATCGGCACCTCGCCCGGCAAGATCGGAACGGCGGTCGTGCAGCAGCAGCTGCGTAGCGTCATCGCCGCGGTCCGCTCGCCGCAGATGAATGTGCCCGAGACCTACATCCAGTTCACGCCCGGGCTGATCAGCGACGACGGGGCCGTGAACGACGAATCGACCGCCAAGGTGCTTACGAACTTCATGAAGGATTTCCACGCATTCATATGCCGGACCTTGCCAGCAAGCTGACGGAATTCCGCGCGGGCATCACCGCGATCGATGCAGAATACGTGCGGCCGCGGCTCGCGGCGGTGCATCTCATCGTCGATTCCGGCCGCGCGGCATTCGTGGACACCGGCACGACCCGCTCGCTGCCGACCCTGCTCGCGACGCTCGAGGCAAAGAACCTGGCACCTGCGGACGTCGACTGGGTGCTGACGACGCACGTGCACCTCGACCACGCGGGCGGCGCGGGCGCGCTGATGCGGGCGCTGCCGAACGCGCGCTGCGCCGTGCACCCGCGTGGCGCGCGCCATCTCGCCGAGCCCTCGAAGCTGATCGCGGGCTCGATCGCGGTCTACGGCGAGGAGCGCTACCGCGCGCTCTACGGCGAGATCCTGCCGATCGATGAGGGCCGGCTGTTCGTCCCGGAGGACGGGGCGAGCATCACGCTCGGGACCCGCGTGCTGGAGCTGATCCACACGCCGGGCCACGCCCTACATCATTATTGCGTCGTGGACCGGGACCACGAGCTGGTGTTCTCGGGCGACACTTTTGGGTTGTCGTACCGCGACCTCGACGTGGACGGCCGCGAATTCATCCTGCCGACCACGACCCCGGTGCACTTCGACCCCGACGCGCTCTGCGCCTCGGTGGACCGGATCATGGCGAGCAGACCGCGCTCGATCTTCCTGACGCATTACGCCGAAGTGCGGGACCTGGCCCGCCTGGCGCGCGAGATGAAGGAGCGCGTGCAGGCCTTCGCTGACCTCGGTCGCCGTTATGCGTCGGCCCCGGATCGCGCGGCCAAGCTCCGGCATGGCATGTTTGCGATGGTGGGCGGCTGGCTCGACTCGCATGGCTTTCCGCGAGACGATGCACGGCGGCACTACCTGCTGGACGACGACGTCGAACTCAACTGCCAGGGCATCGAGCACTGGCTGGACAGGAAATGACATGACCCCTTTCAAGGCATTCCGCATCCACGAGCGCGAGGGCAAGATCGCCGCCGGTTTCGAGACAATGGCGGTGGACGCGCTGACGGCGGGTGAGGTCGTGATCCGCGTGCGATTTTCCAGTATCAATTACAAGGATGCGCTCGCCGCGACCGGAGCGGGCAAGATCCTGCGGAAGTATCCACTGAACGGCGGCATCGACCTCTCGGGCGAAGTCGAGAGCTCGACCGACGCGCGCTTCCGCCCCGGCCAGCCCGTGCTCGTGACCGGCTGCGGACTCAGCGAGACCTTCGACGGCGGCTATGCCGAGGTCGCGCGCATCGCGGCCGATTCCGTGTTCGTGCTGCCGGACGGCATCGATCTCGCCGAGGCGATGGCGATCGGCACGGCGGGATTCACCGCCGCGCTCGCGATCCACCGCATGGAGCACAACGGCCAGACGCCCGCGAAAGGCCCGATCGTCGTGACCGGCGCCTCGGGTGGCGTCGGTTCGATCGCGGTGGACCTGCTCGCGGGCCGTGGCTACGAAGTCGTCGCGGTGAGCGGCAAGCCGGAGGCGGACGAACACCTGAAGGCGCTGGGTGCTGCGCGCATCCTGCGCCGCCAGGACATCGACCTCGGCAAGCGGCCGATGGAGGCGACGCAGTGGGGCGGCGCGATCGACAACGTCGGCGGCGAGCTCCTGACCTGGCTCACGCGCACCGTGGATTTCTGGGGCAACATCGCGAGCATCGGGCTCGCCGGCAGCCACAAGCTCGAGACGACGGTGATGCCCTTTATCCTGCGCGGCATCAACCTGCTCGGCATCAATTCCTCGGCGACGCCGCGGGACGTCCGGCTCGCGGTCTGGAAGCGGCTCGCCTCGGACCTGCGTCCGCGGCATTTTGACCAGCTCGTCACGCGCACGATCGCGTTCGATGAGCTGCCGGGCGCTTTCGACGGCTACCTCAAGGGCAGTGTGCAGGGGCGCACGGTCGTGAAGATTTCCTGATGTGAGCACCGTGTACGAGTCGCGGCTGGCGGCGGGCGCAGAGGTGCTCGGCCTCACGCTCGATGCCGCGCAGCTCGCGGCGCTGACCGCGCTCCTGCGCGAGCTCCAGGAATGGAACACGCGCTTCAACCTGACGGCGATCACGGACCCGCAGGAGATGGTGGACAAGCACCTGCTCGATTCGCTCGCGGTGCTGCCGCATCTGTCCGGCATGCGCATCGCCGACATCGGCTCCGGCGCAGGTTTCCCCGGGCTGCCGCTCGCGATCGCGAACCCCGGCCGGCGCTACACGCTGGTGGAATCCACCGGCAAGAAGGCGGGTTTCCTGCGCCACGCGGTCAAGATGCTCGGGCTCTCGAACGTCGAGATCGAGCAGGGCCGCTCGGAAAGCTACCGCCCGCCGCGGCCCTTCGACCGGGTGCTGGCCCGCGCGCTCGGCTCGCTCGCGGATTTCGTGCGGGTCGCGGGCCACCTGCCGGGGCGCGACGGCCGGCTGCTCGCGATGAAGGGCAAGCCGCCGGAGGCGGAGCTGCGCTCGCTGCCGTCCGGCTGGAAATCGGTCACCGTGCACACGATCCAGGTGCCCGGGCTCGCCGCAGAGCGCACGCTCGTCGAACTTGCTAGGGTTTGAGCCGATGAAACGCATCATCGCGATCGCGAACCAGAAAGGCGGGGTCGGCAAGACCACGACCGCCGTCAATCTCGCGGCCTCGCTCGCCGCGGTGAAGCGGCGCGTGCTGCTGGTGGACCTCGATCCGCAGGGCAACGCGACCATGGGCTGCGGCGTGGACAAGTCCACGCTCGAACTCAGCACGACCGAAGTGCTGATGGGCGAATGCGCCGCGGCCGATGCGATCGCCACGGTCGAGCAGGGCGGATTCGACCTGCTGCCGGCGAACCAGGACCTGACCGCGGCGGAGGTGCGGCTCCTCACGATGATCGCCGGGCGGGAACAGCGCCTGCAGCGCGCGCTCGAGCCGGTGCGCGAGCGCTACGACATGATCGTGATCGACTGCCCGCCGGCGCTCAACATCCTGACCGTCAACGCGATGACCGCGGCGGATTCCGTGCTGATTCCGATGCAGTGCGAGTACTACGCGCTCGAGGGGCTGTCGGGACTCATGAACACGATCGAGCAGATCCGCGACTCGATCAATCCGCGGCTGCAGATCGAGGGAATCCTGCGCACGATGTTCGATCCGCGGAACAACCTGTCGAACGATGTCGCCGCGCATTTGATCCAGCATTTCGGCGACCGCGTGTTCCGCACGATCATCCCGCGGAACGTGCGACTCGCCGAGGCGCCGTCGTTCGGCGTGCCGGCGATGTTCCATGACAAGGAATCGCGCGGCGCGCTCGCCTACCTGGCGCTCGCCGGCGAGATGATCCGCCGCTCCGAAGATCCTCCGGAACCGCCGCCGGCCTAAAAGGGGTCGCATCCCTTCAAAGGGGACGCATCCCCTTCCTCGGAAGGGGATGCGTCCCCTTTGAAGGGATGCGTC
>JANNHT010000160.1:0-3672 GCA_031404555.1 Gammaproteobacteria bacterium | reverse complement strand
CAGATCGAGGCGCTCGCGAAGGTTGTCGTGGAGAAAGATCTGCTCGTGATCTCCGACGACATCTACCGCCGCGAACCCGGTCAGGTAGTAGAAGTCGCTGTCCGGGCGGTAGAAATACTCGACGTCGCCGTTACGCAGGCGCACCGGGGCGGCCGGCAGGATCGCGATCGAGTCCTTGCCCATCAGGCGCATCAGCTGGCGCCGGCGCCTGCCGAACTCGTCCTGCTTCATGCGCGCAGCTTCGCCAGTTCGTCCCAGGCGAGCTGCGCGCCGGCGCGCACGAATTCCTGGAGTTCCGTGTAGTCGGCCTCGGCCGCATCGGTCTCGCGCCCGGGTTCGAGGCCTGCGCGCGAGATCTCGGCCATGTCGTTCAGGATCTCGCCGACGTCGCCGGCCTTGGTGGCCGCCTCGTTCGCGCCCGCCGCGGCGATGCCGTACAGGAAACCGCCGCACCACTCGGCCAGCGCCGACACCCGGTCCTCGAGCGGCGCCTGGTCACCGGGCAACAGCGGCGAGAACGTGAAGCCCGGCGTGCGCAGCGAGTCCAGGGTTTCCTCATGCAGTTCGCTGAGCGCCGGCAAGGCCCGCGCGGACGCCAGCTGGCCCGCGGTTTCGTCGGTCAGCTCGCCGAGCCAGTCGGTCGCCGAGAACTCCTTGCGCAGGCACAGCGCGCCGCACAGCCAGCCGTGCGCCTCGGCGGCGCCCACGGCGGAATCGAGCCTTCCCAGCACGCCCTGCAGTTCCAGATACGTCATTTTCCGAACGGTAGCAGCAATCGGCCGTCCGTGGCAGCATATGGCGGCATGGATGAGACCAGCAAACCCGGCCTCGATCGCGAGTTCAAGCGGCTCGAACGCCGCCTCGACGAACTGGTCGGGGTGGTCGCACAGCTCAAGGAAGAAAACCGCGCACTGCGCCAGCGGCAGGACACCCTGTCCGCGGAGCGCGCGACGCTGATGCAGAAAAACGAGCAGGTCCGCGCGCGCGTCGAGGCGATGATCGGCAGGCTCAAGGCGATGGAGAGCGGCGCATGACTGCGGACATCAGCCGGATCAGCGTGCGGATCCTCGAGAAGGACTACCACGTGACCTGCCCGCCCGAGGAACGCGCGGCGCTGCTCGATTCCGCGGAATACCTGAACGGAAAGATGCGGGAGATCCGCGACAGCGGCAAAGTGGTCGGACTCGACCGCATCGCCGTGATGGCGGCGCTCAACATCGTCAACGAGCTGCTGCAATCGCGCGGCCGCGACGAGGGCGTCGAGTCGGACCTGGCCGTGCGCATCAAGGCCATGCGCGAGCGCGTCGAATCGGCGCTGACGCGCGGGCAGCAGGGCAATTGAATCATGGCGGCTCGCGCGGTACGCGCGGGCGCCGACAGTTTGGCGCCGCCTGCGGTGTTCGATTCGGGTCTGGAAACCTCTCGACCCTAATGTGAAAAACCCAGGGGCCTGGCTTAGCGGCAGTATTGTGCATGTCCGCCTCGTTGCGGAAAGCCTTAAGTGCCACGGCCTGCTCCACTTGTTGCTCCGGTTCGAGAGCAACGACCCTGCACGGCACATGCGGGTGGCGCCTCTCCTTTCCGGTCATGCCTGACGATCCGCGGCCTGCGCTGCGCGCGGAACTTCGCGCCCGGCGCCGCGCGGTCGGCGCGGTCCTGCGCCTCGATGCCGCGCGGGCGATCGACCGCGCTCTCGCCCGCCTCGGCCTGCCCCGCCCGCACACGCGGGTCGCGGCGTACCAGGCGATGGACGGCGAGATCGACCCGTCGATCGTGCTGCATCGCGCGCTCGCGCTCGGCTGCGACCTCCACTTCCCGGTGATCACGAGCGCGCGCGGCAAGCGCATGCGCTTTGCGCCGCTCGGCGATGCCGGCCTGCCGGATGCGACCGCGGCCGTGGCCGCGCGCTGGCTCGACCTCGTGCTGGTGCCGCTGGTCGGCTTCGACGACCGGGGCAACCGCCTCGGCATGGGCGGCGGCTTCTATGACCGGCATTTCGGCTTCCTGCGCGATCGCCGCCACTGGCGCCGGCCGCTGCTCGTCGGCCTCGGATTCGAGTCCCAGCGCGTGCCGACGCTCGCCGCGCAGGCGCACGACGTGCCGCTTTGGCGCATGGTCACGGAGCGCGGCATTTATGGGCCCGGGAACGCGCCCGCATGAATTACTGGCTGATGAAATCGGAGCCCGATGCCTTCGGCATCGACCATCTCGCGCGCGCGCCGCGCCAGACCGCGGCCTGGGACGGCGTGCGCAACTACCAGGCGCGGAACCTGCTGCGCGACCGATTCGCGATCGGCGATCGCGCGTTCTTCCATCACTCGAGCTGCGACGAGCCCGGGATCGTCGGCACCATGGAGGTCGTGCGCGCCGGCCACCCGGAAACTGCCGACCCGCGCTGGTGCCAGGTCGAGGTGCGATTGCTGCGCAAGTTCGCGCAACCGGTCACCCTGACGGCGCTTCGGGAGCATTCCGGGGGCCCATTGCGCGACCTGATCGTGTTGCGGCGTGGCAACCGCCTGTCGGTGACGCCGGTGACCGCCGACGAATGGAAATTCATTCATCGACTCGCGAACGAGCGTCCTGACTGACGCGCGTGCCGCTCGGGAAAACAAGCCGCTTCATGCATCGGCGATTTTTTTCCGCGTGATGCATCCGCCGTGCGCGCGTCGCGCGCATCGCGATGCATGCGCGAGTGAAAAATGTTCCGCGCGTGCGCATCGGAGCGCGAAAGATGAACGCGACGCGCTAACCACTTGCTTGCAATCCCGTCAAGCGTGTATATACTCGGACCTCGGATTAACCCGACATGGAGATCCATCATGGCGACCAAGAAGAAGGCAAAGAAAAAGGCTTCGAAGAAGAAGTAAGCCCTTTGCCTGATGAATCGGCGGCTGGCTGATCGCAAGACGACCTCCCGCCGATTCACAGAGAGCTGAGACTGTGCCCGCGTAAGCGGGCACAGTCTTTTGTGGAGGTGGATTCATGGATGCCGATGCACGCAAGAGAGCCGCCGCCGAAGCTGCGCTCGCCTACGTCGTGGATGACGAGCTGGTCGGCGTCGGCACGGGTTCAACCGTCAATCACTTCATCGCCGCGCTCGCGGGCCGGCGCCAGCGCATCAAGGGCGCGGTGTCCTCGTCGGAAGCGAGCACGCGGCTGCTGCGCGAAAACGGCATCAACGTCGTCGCGCTGAACGATGCCGGCGACCTGTCCGTCTACGTGGACGGAGCCGACGAGGCGACCCGCCACCTCGACCTGATCAAGGGTGGCGGCGGTGCGCTGACCCGGGAAAAGATCGTCGCGGCCGCCAGCCGCCGCTTTGTCTGCATCGTCGACGACAGCAAGCTGGTGCCGGTTTTGGGCCGTTTTCCGCTGCCGGTCGAGGTCATCCCGATGGCCCGTTCGATGGTCGCGCGCCGCCTGGTCGGCCTCGGCGGCCAGCCCGTCCTGCGCCAGGGATTCACGACCGACAACGGCAACGAGATCCTGGACGTCCACAACCTGAAGATCACCGACCCGAAGGCGCTCGAGGCCGAAATCGGGCTGCTGGTGGGCGTCGTGGAAGTCGGCCTGTTCGCGCGCCGCGGCGCGGACGTGCTGCTGGTCGCCGGCGACTCCGGCGTACAAACCCTGAAGCGATAACGGTGCCGGGTCGTAGTTTCGTAGTCTGGC
>JANNHT010000159.1:0-4576 GCA_031404555.1 Gammaproteobacteria bacterium | reverse complement strand
CATCGCGACGGCTTCGGATTCCTCGCGCCGGACGACGGCGGTGACGACCTGTTCCTGCCGCCCCACGAGATGCGCCTGCTGATGCACGGCGACCGCGCGGCGGCGCGCGTGACCGGGCGCGACGAGCGCGGCCGTTCCCAGGGCGCCATCGTCGAGGTGCTGGAGCGGCGCACGAAGCAGGTTGCCGGAAAATTCTCGCTCGAGGGCGGCATCGGCTTCGTGGTGCCGGACAACCGGCGCATCAGCCAGCGCGTGGTCGTGCCGCGCGAACATTCGAAGCCCGCGAAGGACGGCGATCTCGCGGTCGTCGAGATTGTCGAGCACCCGACCCGTAACCGGGACGCGATCGGCCGGGTGCTGCGCGTGCTGCCGGCGGGCGGCGGCGCCGACACGGCAATCGACCTCGCGATCGCCTCGCACGGGCTGTCGCACGAGTTTCCCGCGGCGGCGCTGCGCGAGGCGCGCAAGTACGGCCGCGAGGTGCCGGCCACGCTCGAACCTGGCCGCGAAGACCTGCGCAAGACGCCGCTGGTCACGATCGACGGCGAGGACGCACGCGACTTCGACGACGCCGTCTGGGCCGAGGAGAATGCCGGCGGATTCCGCCTGATCGTCGCGATCGCGGACGTCAGCTACTACGTCCGCCCCGGCATGGCGCTCGACGACGAGGCGCGGCAGCGCGCGACCTCGGTGTACTTCCCGAACCGCGTGCTGCCGATGCTGCCCGAGCAGCTCTCGAATCACCTGTGCTCGCTGATGCCGGCTGTGGACCGCCTGTGCATGGTCGCCGACATGCAGGTCGGCCGCTCGGGCGAGGTCACGCAGAGCCGCTTCTACGCGGCGGTCATGCGCTCGGTCGCGCGTCTCACCTACACGCAGGTCGCGGCCGTGCTCGCGGGCAGCGAAGGGCAGGGTGAGGCGGCCGCCGTGCGTCCGCTGATCGAGCGGCTGCACCGCCTGTACCAGTCGCTCCGCAAGCACCGCGAATCCCGTGGCGCGCTCGACTTCGAGGCGCCGGAGGTCAAGGTGCTGGTCGACGCCGCGGGCCAGGTCACCGACATCCGCGAATACCCGCGCAACGATGCCCACCGCCTGATCGAGGAATGCATGATCGCGGCCAACGTCGAGGCCGCGCGGTTCCTGAAGAAGCACCGGCTGCCGGCGCTGTTTCGCATCCACGGCCGCCCGGAGGAAGAGCGAATTGAGGACCTGAAGCGCTTCCTGTCGATGCGTGGCGTGCACCTCGACATCTCGGGTGAGCTCGAACCCGCCCGGCTGCAGAAGGTGCTGCAGGGCATCGCGGGACGCCCCGATGCCGGCGTGCTCGAGAACGCGATCATCCGCTCGCTGCCGCAGGCGCTGTACCAGCCGATGAATATCGGCCACTTCGGCCTCGCGCTCGAGGAGTACGCGCATTTCACCTCACCGATCCGCCGCTACCCGGACCTGCTCGTGCACCGCGGCATCCGCCATGCGCTCGGCGGCGGCACGCCCGAGAACTTCGAGCACTCGACGCGTGCGATGGAAACGCTCGGCCAGGAATGCTCGCTGCGCGAGCGGCGCGCCGATGAGGCCGCGCGCTCGGTCGTCGCCTGGCTCAAGTGTGAGTTCATGCGCGACCGGGTCGGCGAGGAGTTCGACGCGGTCGTGACCGGCGTCGCCGAGTTCGGCGCGTTCGTGCAGCTGAAGTTGTTCCAGGTCGACGGCCTGGTGCACGTGACCTCACTGCCGCGCGACTACTTTCGCTTCCACGAGCGCGACCGCACGCTGGTCGGCGAGCGCACCGGGCTCAGGATCTCGATCGGCGACGAGCTGCGCGTGCGCCTCGTCCGCGTGGACTCCGCCGAACGCAAGATCGATTTCGAGCACGTGCAGAAGACGGCCGCGACTTTCCATCCGCGCCGCAGCAAGAGCCGCAAGGGCCCGCGGTCGAGATGAGCGGCGGATCGGTCATCTACGGCCTGCATGCCGTGCGTGCGGTCATCGAACGCCGCCCGCAGGACGTGCTGCGCCTCTGCATTGCCGAGGCCCGCGATGACAGGCGTGTCAGGGAACTGCGCGATCTCGCCGCCAGCCGCGGCGTGAAGGCGACGAATGCCGCAGCCAGCATGCTCGACCAGGAGACGGGCGGTGCCGCGCACCAGGGCGTGCTCGCCGAGGTGCGCCCAAGCGCGGCGCTCAACGAGAACGCGCTCCTGGACCTGCTGACGGGACTCACGGCACCGGCTCTCGTCCTCGTCCTCGACGGCGTGTCGGATCCGCACAACCTGGGCGCATGCCTGCGCACCGCCGACGGCGCCGGCGCGACCGCGGTCGTGGCGCCGCGGGACCGGGCCGCCGGCCTGACGCCGGTCGTGCGGAAAGTGGCGGCTGGAGCTGCTGAGACGGTGCCTTTTGCCCAGGTCACGAACCTCGCCCGTTCGCTCCGGGACATGAAGGCGGCGGGTCTGTGGATCGCGGGCACGGCGGGCGACGCGGAACAGGAGGTCTACGACGCGGATCTCTCGGGTCCGCTCGCCATCGTGATGGGCTCGGAAGGGCGGGGGCTCCGGCGCCTGACCCTGGAATGCTGCGATTTCCGCGTCCGTTTGCCCATGCTGGGCGCGGTCGGGAGCCTGAACGTGTCGGTGGCTGCCGGCATCGCGCTCTACGAGGCGCTGCGGCAACGCCGGCCAAAAGTTGCAAAAAACGAGCGGGTCCGGTAACTTACGCGCCCCTCGTCCCCGGCTCGGGGACGATTTTCTCCTTGCCTCACCGCGATCGCGTCAGCGGGAGGCTATAACCACAGGGAGTACAAGATGCGGCATTACGAGATCATATTTCTCGTCCATCCGGACCAGAGCGAACAGGTTCCCGCCATGATCGAGCGCTACCGCGGCATCATCGCCGCGGACGGCGGCAGCGTGCACCGCCTGGAAGACTGGGGCAGGCGCCAGCTCGCGTTCCCGATCGCCAAGATGCACAAGGCGCACTACGTTCTGATGAACGTCGAATGCGACGCCAAGGCACTCACGGAACTGACCGGCGCCTTCCGCTTCAGCGATGCCGTACTCCGGCACCTGGTCGTCAAGATGGAAAACGCCGTGACCGAACCCTCGCCGATGGCGAAGGAACCGGAAGAGCGTGAGCGCGGGGACCGCGACCGCGATCGCGATCGCGACGGCCCGTTCGGCGATTCGATGGGCTCTGACTGAGCGAACCCGGGAGAACTCCATGTCACGTTTTTTCCGCCGCAAGAAATACTGCAAGTTTACCGCCGAGGACACTGTCCAGATCGACTACAAGGATCTGACGACGCTCAAGGGCTACGTCACGGAAACCGGCAAGATCGTCCCGAGCCGCATCACGGGCACGCGGTCGTTCTACCAGCGCCAGCTCGCGGTCGCGATCAAGCGCGCCCGCTACCTGGCGCTCCTGCCGTACACGGACCAGCATTGAGGAACGCGGGCCCAGGCCCGCGATTCCGAACGTTTCGATGACCGCGCTGTTTCAGTGGATCACTGCCAGTCCGTTCCGCGCTTTCGTCGCGGGCGGCGTCGCCGCGCTCGCCGCGCTCGCGGCGCTGCCGATGGTCGCCTGGCTGCCTGCGGGCATCGTCGTGCTGGTGCTGCTGGCGAGCGGCCGTCGTGCCGCCGCTGTCGCGGCGCTGGGCGCCGCGCTCGGACTGCTGTGGATCTTTGTCCCGGCATTCGGCACGGGACCGGCGTTTGCAATTGCAATCGCGGTTCTGCTGCCGCCGTACCTCGGCGCATCCGCACTCGCGTCGACCCGCAGCCTGTCGCTCGTGTTCCAGGCGCTCGCGCTCGGTGCGACGCTCCTGGTGCTCGCGATCCACGGGCTACTCGGCGATCCGGCCCGCGTGCTGATGCCGCTCATCGCCGAACTGGAACCGATGCTCAAGCGTACGGCCGAGACGCTGTCGCAGTGGGGCATCGAGCGCTCGCCGGCCGAGATCGGCGCCGCGACCGCGCGCGTCGCCTGGGCGACGCTCGGCTGGATGGTGCTGCTGCATGCGCTGCTCGCGCAGTTCGCGGGCCTGTGGGCCTTTGGCAAGATGCGCGATCCCGGCGTCTTCGGCCGCGAGTTCCGCCAGCTCAAGCTCGGCCGGTTCATTGCCTGGTCGCTGGTCGCCGGATTCGCGCTGTCGGTCGGCTCGCACAGCATCGGCTCGGGCTGGCAGGCCGCAGACGACGTCGTGTTCGTGCTCGCGGCCGCTTTCCTGGTGCAGGCCCTGGCCGTCGTGCACGGCCTGCGTGAACTCCAGGTCATCGGGTCGCTGCCCGTGATCGTCGCCTACGCGGCGGTCGTGCTGCTGCCGATGGCGCTGGTCGGTATCGGTTTCGCGGACACCTGGGTCCGTTTTCGTGAACGTTTCGCAAGAAGGTAATTACGATGGAAGTCATCCTGCTACAGAAAATCGCCAACCTCGGCGACATCGGCGACCGCGTTAAGGTCAAGCCGGGCTTCGGCCGCAACTACCTGCTGCCGGGCGGCAAGGCGACGCTCGCGACGCCCGACAACGTGGCGAAGTTCGAGACCCGCCGCGCGGAACTCGAGGCGAAGGCAGCCACCGACC
>JANNHT010000158.1:0-10938 GCA_031404555.1 Gammaproteobacteria bacterium | reverse complement strand
GGCGGCGTCACCTGGAGGACGTAGTTGCCGGACGCCACTATCGGAAATTGGAATCCGCCGGGCGGCGGGTCGTAAAGGCGCCCGCTTCCATCCGCGACCGTCGCGCCGCTCGTCACGGTCGACGGATAGCTGCTCGTGCCGTCGATGCCGAACACCGTCGCGCGCAGGCCACTCGCGACGTCGATCAGCGTCACCGTGACGCCGTCGACCGGCAGGCCCGTGGTCGAATCGAACACGAAGCCGGCGGATTCCACGACGGCGCTGTCCGAGGCAGTGTCCGCCGGAAACAGCTCGTCGACGTAGTCGGCCTGGAGCGTCGCGCCCTGCGGCGCCGAGAACCGGCAGTCGAAGGTCGCCGCGGCGGGCGGTGTCGCGGCGCTCTGGATCGCCGCCGCGAACACACCGGTGTCGATGCCGGTCTCCTGAAGACGCAGGGCTTCCTCGTCGCCGGCGCTACTCGTGATCCGGAGCTCGATGAGGTCGCGGACCAGCGGGTCGAGATTCCGGTTCGCGTCGGCGAGCTGGATGAACACCGCCTCGCCAGGCTGGTAGGAATCGGCGGCCAGTGTCGGCGCCGTCGTCGTGTCGATCGGGGACCCGGCGGAATCCGTCACCGGCGGCAGCGGCGCAAACACGCCGCTGTTGTTGCTGCAGGAGCCACCGTCAGCCGGCGTCACAGCGCTGCCTGGCGATCCCGGCGCATGGCGCAGGAGATCGACGAGCGCCGGCGAAGGCGATGGAATGGTTTCGAGCGTGACCGTGTTGCTGGTCGTCGAGCGCGGCGTCGGGCCGTCCAGGAAATCGACGCCGGCCGTGTTGCTGATCGTCACCGCCGCAGCCGGCCCGAGCGCCAGCGCCAGCAGCAGGGCGCTGGCGGCGCGAAGAGCCTGGATTCCTGTGCGGGTGAACAACATCGCGGGCCCCGTTAGCAAAAGTCCGCCGAGGCCTTGCAGCCCCGGCGGACGATTCATGCTGGGCGATTCCGGCGTCAGTTGACGGTGACGCGGAACACGGCCTTGTAGCGCGCCGCAGCCGCGATATTGCCGCCTCGTACCGTGACGGCGCCCGCCGTGGTCACGTCGTAGTCGCCGGCATCGCCGCCGCCCGCCGCGTCGTCGTCCTCGGCGGTGCCGGTGCCGCTCGCGCATCCCGTGCCAACCCCCGCCACCCCGACACGGATAGTGCCGGCCTGGTAGGTCGTATTCGCGGGAATCGCGTCGGTCATCACGATGGCATCGGCCTGCGACGCACCCGTGTTGTTGATGTCGACGCAATACTCGATCACCGCACCCGGAATCGCCTTCGGGTCCACCGCGCCGTTGAACGGGTCGCTGATGACGGTCTGGCTCTTGATGACCGTCAGGGCCGCCGTGACCACGTCGTACTCGTCGTCATCGCTGTGGCTGCCATCGCGCGCCGCGTCGCCGGTTGTGTTCGGTGCGCCGGCCGTATCGCCGAACACGGTGCCGACAAACAGCGGCGTATCCGGGCCCACGGTCTGCGTCGCATCGGCACCTAGCGCAGCCGCGGTTCCCGAGTCGGCCGCGAACGCTCGCAGAGTGACACCGGCCGTATCGTCATTGATCTGGGAGACGGGGATGTCGATCAGCACAAACACGGTGCGCGTCTGGTCCGCGCCGAGTTCATCGATGAAGGTCGCCGTATCGAGCGCCGGCTCGTAGATGCCGTTACCGTTGTCGACGAACACGCGCACGTTTGCGCCATCGAAGTTGTCGGTATCGCCGAAGGCCGTTCCGGCGCCCGCCGTGTCGTTGGTCGCTTCAAGGCGAAAGTCCTGAACGCCGTTGGTGGAGTTGGAGACGGTGAACGTTGTGACCCGGCCGACTGAGCCCGGAATCACGCTGGTCGATGTGCCGCCGATTTCCGCGACCGTCAGGTTGATCCGACGGTCAACCAGGAAACTCACCGTGTTACTGGAGATATCCGGCTGGTTGACGCCACCGACCGCGTAGTCGACGGTAGCGGTGTTGGCGATATTGGTACCCTGCGTGGTTCCAAGGGCCTGGGCCTGCTGCGCCCCCGCCAGCAGCAGAACGACAGCCACGTACTTCAGAAAGTTGGATCTCACTTGTTTCGCTCCTGAGTCAGATTCGTTTTTTTTGGGGCACTTTGAGTTACTTCAGCCGCGCTTTGAAAGAAACCTTGCCGCCATCGCCGGGCGACACTGCGGTACCCAGCATCCAGCGCACGTGCGTCACGTCTGCCGCCTGCGCCGCGCGCGGTTTGCCATCGGCATCGGGCACGGAAAGACTGGCCAATGCGCCGTACTGCTTGCCGCCATCGACGGAAACCTGGTTGGCCGACGCCGGGCCGAGAACCGCGACGTATTCGAGTTCGGCGGGCACCGGATTGGTGATCGCGATCTTCTCGGCCGGCTGGTCGCCCGTGTTCCGGTAAGTGATCACATAGAACACTTCGGTGCCCGGTACGACCATGGCGGCCGGAACGCTCTTGCGTTCGGGCTTGCCATCCGCGCCCGGAACCTGGATTTCCTGGAAAACCTCATTGCTCAGTTGCAGGCCGCCTGCCGCATGGGCTGCGCCCAGCCACAAGGACGCGCCTGCAACCAGAAAGAGCCGGAGTGTGTGGTTCATCATGTTGTCTCGCCTCTGCAACGACAGGCACACCATGCACCTGCGACAAAGATCCGCAAACCTATTGCCGATACTCCGGAAAAACTCTCACTTCAGATGTGACAATAGTCACCGTCTGAACGGAACCGTTCGGACTCAGTCCGCAGATTTCAGGCGGAAATCACGGCGGCAGTTTCTGCCGGGCAGAAATACTGCCTGACCGTGGAAGCTGGGTTTGCGGCGGGTCAGGGCAACCGCAGATCGGGACGCCGCGAGATCGCGATCTACTGACCGCCCGGGTCGGCGTCGCCCTTCAGGGCCTCGCGGCTGAAATATCCCGTCTTCATGTGCTCGTACTCGGCCTCGAGCAGGCGCGACTGGTTGCGCCCGCCGTCCTTGGCCGCGTAGAGCGCCTGGTCGGCGAGCTGCACGATGCCCGCCGAGCTCCGCCGCGCCATCGGAACCACGCAGGCAATGCCGACGCTGATCGTCAGCAGGCTGCCCGCGGAATCCGCATGCGTGATGCCGAGCGCACGCACGTCAGCCAGGATCTCCTCGCCGACACGGGCCGCGTGCTCGCGCGCCGCGTCGAACAGGACGACGGCGAACTCCTCGCCGCCGTAGCGCGCCGTGAGGTCGAGCGGGCGGCGCGCGAAACGCGCGAGTGAGGCCGCGACCGCCTTCATCACTTCGTCGCCGGCCTGATGACCGTAGCGGTCGTTGTACTTCTTGAAATGGTCGATGTCGGCGAAAAGCAGTGCCAGTGGTTTGTGCTCGCGCACGCCCTGCTGCCAGGCGCGCTGCAGGTGCTCGTCGAAACGCCGGCGGTTGGGGATGCCGGTCAGGCCGTCCTGCATCGCGGTCTCGGCGAGCCGGTTGGAATCGAGCCAGGCGCGGCGCCGTGCGCGCTCCAGGTGGAAAGCGCCGGCGGCGCATATGACGTTCGTCATCAGCAGCATCGAGAGGTTGTGGAGCAGCTCGATCGAAGTCATCCCGCGCGCGGATGCGGCCCAGGCATAGAAAGCGACGCCGAGGAGGTTCACGGCGACCGCCGGGCGAAACGGCAGGCCGACCACGAAATAGATGGCGATGGTTCCGAGCAGCAGGCGGATGAAGATCCGCGGTTCTCCCTGCTCCCAGGCCCAGAGCCCGATCACGATGATGCCGACCAGGGCGATGGTCATCAGCACCGGCATCACGCGTGGGTACCAGGTGGCGGCGTCCCGCAGGAAAGTGACGGCGAAGGCGATAGCGAGCAGCGGAACCATGACGCCGAGGCGCGCGAGATTCGGCAGCGCGGCGCGGACCTCCGGCATCACGACGTGGTCGATGCCGATGATCGCGAGGATGAGCACGGCCAGGATCGCGAGATTGATCCGCAGGTAACGCAACGAGCCGTGGAACTGCTGCGCGCGATAGCTGGACTCGAGCGCGGGCTCGAATCGCATCATCAGCCGTTTGGATCCTTACCTTCCGCTGGCGTGCCAAGCACCATGCCGCGCACGCGCGTGCGCCAGATCTCGAAAGGATCCCACCCGGACGCTGGCCGCGCGCCGGCAATCACCGGATCGTTGGCGGCGTCGAGCGCCTTGCCTTCCAGCAGACGCGTTTCTACTCCGTCCTCAGCGCTTTTCATGTTCCCCGCTGTCCGTGCAACTGGCGTTGAGGGCTGCCGTGCACTGTGGGGAAAGTATAGGCACGGATTGTGACAGTCGTTAAGAGCTTTGTTCGGTCCCGCGCGTAAGTCCCGGATTGAATTGAAATATGTCAAACCAGGGTGCCCGCGAAATACCGGGCGACGAAGTCCCGGAATGGCAGCTTGTCCGAGGCCTCGATCCGCGCCTGTTCTTCAAGGGAATCAACCGCTTCCGTGCCCAGTTCGGCCAGGCGGCCGCGGTTCGGGGGGTGCAGCTCGCGGAAGTAGTCCCGGTGCATGCGGGACATCCAGAGTCCGAGTTCGAAGAAGGACAGGCCCTGCCGGCGCATCTCGACCAGGAGCCGCGCCGAGGGCAGTTCGGCCGTGTCCGCGAGCTTGGCCCGCTGGAAGGCGAGCGCCGCGGCATAGGGCTTCGAGGCGTCGCCGGCATCGAGCAGCTCGCAGATCCCCTGCATCTGGTCGAGGAGCTCGGCGGCCCAGTCCGTCAGCGCGAGCTGGCCGCGGCCGGTCCAGAGCTTCAGGCCGGGTTCGCGCCCGCGGCTCGCGACCGTCACGTGATTCGCCTCGAAACGATCCGAATCCTCGGCCGTGAGCGGCGCGCTCTCGCGCAGCAGGCAGAGCGCGGCGAACGCCTCAAGGAAGCAGAGCTTGCGCTGGTTGACGCCGACCGGGTCGTAGGCGCCGACGTCCAGCGAGCGCAGCTCCACGTATTGCACACCGCCGCGCAACAGCGCCTGCGTCGGCCGCTCGCCCGAGTACGCGACGCGCTTCGGCCGGATGAAGCTGTAGTACTCGTTCTCGATCTGGAGCAGGTTCGCGTTCAGCTGGCGCCACTCCCCGTCCACCTCGACGCCGTGCGCTTCGTACTCGGGATGCGGCGTCGTGATCAGGTGCGAGAGGTCCCGCACGTATTCCGACAGCGAGTTGACCGAGACCTGGACGCCCGCCTGGTTCTTGTTGCGGTAGCCGAGGTCGCTCATGCGCAGTGACGTCGCGTAAGGCGCGACCAGCGTGTGCTTGCCCTCCGGCTCGAGGCCGTCCGGGATCTCGCGGCCCCGGAAGAACGAGCGGCAGACCGCGGGAGAAATGCCGAAGAGATAGAGGATCAGCCAGCCGAAGCGGCGGTAGTTCCTGAGCAGCGCGAAGTACGCGTCGTCGATGAACGGCTGTCCGCCCTTGCGCACTTCGTTGACTGCCTGCCAGACCGGCCAGAAGTGCGCGGGAAACGAATAGTTGAAATGCACGCCCGAGATCGCCTGCATCACGCGCCCGTAGCGGAGCCCGAGCCCGACGCGATAGACGTGCTTCATCCGCCCGATGTTCGAGCGGCCGTACTGCGCGATCGGGATCTGTGCGTCGCCGCCCAGCACGCAGGGCATGCTCGTGACCCACAGCAGCTCGCCGCCGAGGTGCTGGTAGACGAACTGGTGGACGTCGCAGAGGTACTGCTGGAGTTCCCAGGCCTCGACGAAGGGCGGCGTGACGAGCTCGATCAGCGATTCCGAGTAATCGGTGGTGATGTGCGGGTGGGTCAGCGCCGAGCCGAGCGCGGATGGATGCGGCGCCTGCGAGATGTGCCCTTCCGGCGAGACTCGCAGTGCCTCCCGCTCGACGCCCTTCAGGCCGCCGGTCATGACGCCCGCCTCGCGGGCATTCACGAGGCCCGTGAGGCGGCGTTCAAATTCCCGATCGACGCGTGGTTTCGGCATCCCGTCCATTCTGGGGCCGGCGGCAAACTCAAGTCGAGCGGGCTTGGTCCGGCGGCAGGCTCAGGCGTACATTGGCGGCTGGCGCGGGCTTCAGCCGCGGTTCACGTGCCGAGGGGCAGGCTTCGATCATGAACCGGAATCGCATCGTCATCGCGGCGCTCGCGGCCAGCCTCCTGTTCGCGGGCGCGGCCGGCGCCGACTCGTTCCGCTGCGGCACGCGGCTCGTCACCGACGGCGACAGCATGGACAAGGTCGAGGCGCTCTGCGGTCCGCCGACCGACGTCCAGCGGCGCGAGGTGCTGCAGCGCCCGATCCGCTGGTATCGCGGGCGCCCGTACTACACCTCCTACGAACCGGTTGCGATCCCGGTCGAGACCTGGACCTACAACCTCGGCCCCAGCAAGCTGATGCGCCGCCTCAAGTTCGAGGACGGCCTGCTGGTCGACGTCGAAACGCTCGGCCACGGCTACCACTCGCCGTAACCCGCCGGCTGGCGGTCAGCGCCGGCTCTCGATCCAGCGTTCGATCTTCGCCTCGAGCACGGCCATCGGCAGCGAGCCGTCCTCCAGCACCGCCGCGTGGAAATCGCGTACGTCGAAGCGCGGGCCGAGCGCCTGTTCGGCGCGGCGTCGGAGCGCCTGGATGCGCAGATCCCCGATCTTGTAGCCGAGCGCCTGTCCCGGATACACGATGTAGCGCTCGACTTCGGCCTCGATGTCGCTCGCCGCGAGCGAGCTGTTGTCCTGCATATAGCGCATCGCCTGTTCGCGGCTCCAGCCCTGGTCGTGCAGCCCGGTGTCCACGACGAGGCGCATGGCGCGGAGCATCTCGTCGGAGAGCCGTCCGTACCACTGCATCGGATCGGTGAAGAGCCCGAGCTCGCGCCCGAGCGATTCCGCGTATAGCGCCCAGCCTTCGTCGTAAGTGACATTGCCCTCGAAGCGGCGGAAGCGCGGCAGGCCGGTCAGCTGCTGCTGGATCGAGACCTGGAAATGGTGGCCGGGCGCGGCCTCGTGCAGCGACAGGGTTTCCATGCCGTAGATCGGCTGCGCCTTCAGGTTGTGCGTATTGACGTAGAAGATGCCGGGCCGCGAGCCATCGGCTGCCGGCCCGAAGTACGAACCGCCCGCGGCGGATGCCGCGCGAAAGGCCTCGACCTCGCGCACCTCGTAGTCGGCCTTCGGCATCACCGAGAACAGCCGCGGCAACTCGGCGTCGATCTGCGTCTTGAGCCGCAGGTAACCGTCGAGCACGTCCTGCGGCCGCTCGAAGTAGAACGCGGGCTCCTCCTGCACGTAGCGGAAGAACTCCGTGAGCGTGCCCTGGAAGCCCACCTGGCGCATGACGTCTTCCATCCCGGCGCGGATGCGCGCGACTTCCGCGAGTCCGATCGCGTGGATCTCCGCCGGCGACAGCGCTGTCGTCGTGTGGCGGTGCACCTCGCTCGCGTACCAGTCGGCGCCGCCCGGCAAGGCCTCCCAGCCGACGGTCTCGCGGCAGGCCGGCAGGTAGTCATCGCGGATGAAGTCCGCGAGGCGGCGGTACGCGGGATTCAGCTCGTACTCGATCAGCACGCGATACGCGCGCTCCAGCCGCTCGCGCTCGGCGGCCGGCCAGTCGGCGGAGATCAGTGCGACCGGGCCGAAGAACACGCTCGACTCCAGGTCGGCGGCCACCAGCGATTCGAACTGCGCAACGGCCTTCGTCATCACGACGCGCGGATGGACGACGCCTGCCGCCATCCCCTCGCGCATCGCTGCGATCGAGGTTTCCACCCAGCGCGGAAACTGGCGCGCGCGTGCGAGCCAGCGGTCGTGGTCGGCGACGGTCGCGAGCGGCTGCGCACTGCCACCCGCGCCGAAAATCGCGAGCACCATGGCATTCCCGCCGTCGAATTGGCTGATCGGCAGCTGCCGGTTTGGGAAACGCAGCCGCTCGAGCGCCTGGTCGCGGCCGTAGAGAAACATCTCGCGCGTCAGGCGCGCACCCTCGTCGAGCTCCTCCGGGTCGATCGCGGCGACCTGGTCTCGATAGCGCGACTCGAGCGCCATGGACGCCGCGTCGTACTCGGGCGTCGCCGGGAACTCGAGCCGGTCGTCATGGCGGTGATCCCCGATGAAGCTTGCATACGTCGGGTTGAGTTCGAGCCATCCGTCGAAATACGCCTCGACGAGCGTGTCGAGACGCACAGCCGGCGTCTCGCGCGGCGTCGTCGCGCAGGCGGCGAGCGCGAGCGTGCCGAGGAGCAGCAGCGAGCGGGCGAAGCGGCGCATGGGCGATTCCTCGTTGCGTGTCCGGGTCATGACGGCGGCGCGGGCAGCCGCGAGGTGCGGGCGTAGCGCCAGATCAGGAGCACCGCACAGGCGACGAGTCCCGCGATCAATCCTGCCCATATGCCAGTTGGCCCGGCACCCTCGTGGATGCCGAACCACCAGGCCGCCGGAAACCCGATCAGCCAGTAAGCGGTGAAGTTGAGCGCCATCGGCACGTGCGCATCCTTGAAGCCGCGCAGCGCCCCCGCGGCGCCGACCTGGAGCCCGTCCGGGATCTGGAAGATTGCGACGAATAGCAGGAGCCAGGTCGCGAGCGCGTGCACGCCGGGATCGGTGGTGAACGCGGTGGCGATGCCCTCGCGCGCGATCAGCACGACGATCGAGGAAATTGCCATGATCACGCCGCACATGACGATGCCGCTCCAGCCGGCGTTCCTACCGGCGACACGATCGCCACGGCCGAGCTGGTGGCCGACGTGGATCGTCGTTGCGGAGTGCAGCGCGAGCGGGATCATGAACATCAGCGAGGCGTAGCTCAATGCGATCTGATGCGCGGCGACGACTGCGGTGCCGAGCGTGCTCATCAGGAGCGCCGCGACGACAAAGAGCGCGCCCTCGGAGACGACCGATCCGGAGATCGGCAGACCGAGCCCGAGGATCTCGCGGAGCATCCCCGGTTCCGGCCGGCCGAAGCGCTCGAACAGCGCGAACCGGCGGTACACCGGATGGCGGCGCTGGTAGACATGCATCGTCACCAGCATCGCCCAGCAGGCGAGCGCGGTCGCGATGCCGCAGCCGGTCGCGCCGAACGACGGCAGGCCGAACGCGCCGCGCGTGAAGACGAGGTTGCCGGCGATGTTGGCCGAGAGGCCGACGATTGCCGTGTACATCACCGGGCGCGTCCAGCCGATTCCCTCGCTGGTGTAGCGGTGCGCGAGGAACACGAGCATTGCCGGCATGCCGAAGCACATCGCGTAAACGTAGCCGGCAGCGTGCGGGATCGCCTCGGCATCGGTGCCGAACCAGGTGAGCACCGGCACGACGCAGGCCAGGAGCGCGACGAGCGGCACCGCGAGCATCAGCGCGAGCCAGACCCCCTGGCGATAGCGGTGGCCAACCTCGAGGTCGCGTCCCGCGCCGTAGGCATGGGCGGCGAGCGGTGACATGGACATCAGCACGCCGAGGCCGAACAGCCAGAACATCTGGTAGTAGCTGCCGCCGACCGCGACGCCGGCGAGCGGGCCGGGCCCGAGCCGGCCGGCCATCAGCGTGTTCGTCACCATCATGCCGGCGAGCACCAGGTTGTTGACGCACAGCGGCCCCGCGAGGCGCAGGATCGCGCGGGAATCGCGGGGAAAAGCGCTGCGGAAACCGGCGGGTTCGCTCATGGCGGTGAGGTCGGCGCGCCGTGGCGGCCCCGTGTGGATGCTGGCATTCTACCGGAACCGGGCAGAGCCCCCTCCACCGGAGAGCACCCATGCTGGTCGGATCACAGACGCGGCGCGTCGCCGTCATCGGCGGTAGCCGCATCCCGTTCGCGCGCGCGCACGGCGCCTACGCGAGCGTCGGCAACCAGGAGATGCTGACGGCAGCGCTGAAGGCGGTGGTGGACCGCTTCGGGCTCAAGGGCCTGCGCCTCGGCGACGTGATCGCGGGCGCGGTGATGAAGCACTCGAGCCAGTGGAACCTTGCGCGCGAGTCGCTGCTCGATTCCGGACTCTCGCCCGAGACGCCGGGACTCGACGTGCAGCGCGCCTGTGGCACGAGCATCGAGGCTGCGATCCTGATCGGCAACAAGATCGCGCTCGGCCAGATCGACGCGGGCATCGCGGGCGGCGTCGACACCGTCAGCGACCCGCCGATCGTGTTCGGCCGCGCTTACCAGCAGCTGATGCTCCGCAGTTTCCGCGCGAAGAGCTTCGGCTCGCGGATCGCGCCCTTCTTCGGGCTGCGGCCGCGGCACTTCAAGCCGCAGTATCCCGGAGTCGGCGAACCGCGCACCGGGCTCTCGATGGGCCAGCACACCGAGAAGATGGCGCTCGAATGGCAGATCCCGCGCGCGGACCAGGACGCGCTCGCGTTCGCGAGCCACCAGCACGCGAGCAAGGCCTGGGCGGAAGGTTTCATGTCGGACCTGGTCGTGCCCTACCTCGGGCTTGCGGTGGACAACAACGTGCGCGCGGACACGAGCCTCGAGAAACTCGGGAAGCTCAGGCCCTCCTTCGCCGCCGACGGCACGCTGACCGCCGGCAACTCCACGCCGATGACCGACGGCGCGGCCGCCGTGCTGCTCGCGAGCGAGGACTGGGCGCGCTCGCGCGGGCTGCCAGTGCAGGCGTACCTGACCTATGCCAAGGCGGCGGCTGTCGATTTCGTCGGCGGCGAGGGGCTGCTGATGGCGCCCGCCTATGCCGTGCCGCGCATGCTCGCGGACGCGGGACTCAGGCTCCAGGACTTCGACTACTACGAGATCCACGAGGCCTTCGCCGCGCAGGTGCTCTGCACGCTGAAGGCCTGGGAATCGGAAAAGTTCTGCCGCGATCGTCTCGGCCTCGCCGCACCGCTCGGCTCGATCGACCGCGCCAAGCTCAACGTCAAGGGCAGTTCGGTCGCGGTCGGGCATCCCTTCGCGGCGACCGGCGCGCGCATCGTCGCGACGCTCGCGAAACTCCTCGCGACGCGCGGATCGGGGCGCGGACTAATCT
>JANNHT010000157.1:0-2135 GCA_031404555.1 Gammaproteobacteria bacterium | reverse complement strand
ATTCTGGAGCGCGAGCTGCAACCACCGCTGCGGGATGCCGCGGCTCGGCCGCCGCAGTTCGACCCGCCGACCCGAACGCTCGCTGAACGACGCGGCCAGTGTCTCGGCGTCCTCGATCGCATGCGACAGCAGGATGCGGGGCGGCGGATCGCGCTCCAGGTAGTGCTGGCCGACGAAGGCCGAAAGGACTTCGGGCGCGTCGCTGATCGGCGCCCGCGGATGGAAGGTCGAGGTGCCGAGCACGTGGCCGCCGCGGACAAACATCAGCGCGATGCAGAACTCCCCGCCCTCCTCCGTCACCGCGATCACGTCGGTGTCGGCGCTGCTGCGCGCGCGGCTCACGACCTGGCGCGACTGGACGTCGGTCAGCGCGGCGAGCTGGTCGCGAAGGGCCGCAGCGCGCTCGTAGTCGAGCTTCGCGGCCGCTACGTCCATCTCCTGGCCGATCCGCTCCGTGACGTCCGCGGCCTGTCCTTCCAGCACCATCACCGCCGACTGCACGTCCCGCGCGTACGCGTCGCGGGCGATGAGGCCAGTGCAGGGCGCCGAGCAGCGTCCGATCTGGTATTCGAGGCAGGGCCGCGAGCGGTTCGCGAAGTAGTTGTCCTTGCAGCTGCGGATCCGGAACAGCTTGTGCAGCTGGTTCAGGGTCTCGTGCACGGCGCTCGCATTGGGATACGGGCCGAACAGGCGGCCAGGCAGCTTGCGCGTACCGCGATAGAAGGACAGCCGCGGGTACTCGTGCGCCGAGAGGTGGACGAACGGGAAGCTCTTGTCGTCCCTCAGGATGACGTTGTAGCGCGGCCGGTGCTCCTTGATCAGGTTGTGCTCGAGCAGCAGCGCCTCGGTCTCCGAGTTCGTGACCGTGACCTCCACGTTTGCGATCTGCCGAACGAGCGCCTGCACCTTGGGCTGGAGCTGGTCGCCGCGGAAATAGCTGCTGACCCGGGCCTTGAGGCTCCGCGCCTTGCCGACGTAGAGGATCTCGCCGGCTGCATCGAGCATGCGGTACACGCCGGGGCGCGCCGGCAGGTTTGCGATGAAGGACTTCGGGTCGAAGGCGCTCACCCGCACATGGTGTCGCGACGGTCAGCCATCGAGCAAGTGGCGCGCGCGGGCGAAGACGCGGTCGAACATGGCGGGCGTCAGCCGCCGGGTCTGGGTGTTGTAGCGGCTGCAGTGATAGGAATCGAGCAGGACGCGCCCGTCCGGCAGCGCGTGCTCCGCGCCGTGGGCGAAGCGCGCCGAGGCTGCACGAAGGCCGAGCGCCTGGAGCACCGCGCCATGCGCGACAAGTCCGAGCGCAAGGACGATGCGGCAGCGGGTGGCCGCGGCGAGCTCCGCCGCGAGATAGCGGTTGCACTCGCGCACCTCCGCTGGCAGCGGCTTGTTGGCCGGCGGCAGGCACTTCACGGCGTTCGTGATGCGGCAGTCGCTGAGCTTGAGGCCGTCGTCCATCGACACGGACTCCGCCCGGTTCGCGAAGCCGTGCGCGTGCAGTGTCCGGTACAGCAGCATGCCGGCGTGATCGCCGGTGAACGGCCGGCCCGTGCGGTTCGCACCGTGCAGGCCCGGTGCGAGCCCGACCACGAGCAGCCGTGCCTTCAGGTTGCCGAAGGGGGCGACCGGCCGGCAGTGGTAGCCGGGGTGGCGCTTGCCCACCGTGTCGAGGAAAACGGCCAGCCGGCGGCAGCGTCGGCAGTCCGGATCGAAGGGCGCTGCGCCCTCGTCCACGGCCCGGCTCAGCGCGCCTTGAACTGGGCTTCCTCGGTCGAGCCGCGCATCGCCGTGGTGGACGAGGTGCCTGCGGTCACGGTCTGGGTCACGTCGTCGAAGTAGCCGGCGCCGACCTCGCGCTGGTGCTTGGTCGCCGTGTAGCCCTTCGACTCCGCCGCGAACTCCGCCTGCTGCAGGGCGACGTAGGCGCTCATCTGCGACTCGCGGTAGCCGCGCGCCAGCTCGTACATCGAGAAGTTGAGGGCGTGGAAACCCGCGAGCGTGATGAACTGGAACTCTGCGTTGACCAGTCCCTGCGCGTGACGAAGCGTGAGGTGTTTGCCTTGCTGGAACGTATCCTGTTCGACTTTGTGCGCCGTGGTCGGGAGTCAGCCCACGGGCCGAAACAGGGACAGCTC
>JANNHT010000156.1:0-8608 GCA_031404555.1 Gammaproteobacteria bacterium | reverse complement strand
GGCGACGATCCCGCCCGATTTCGCGCGGGACGCGAAGATCCACCACTGCTTCGAGATCCGCCGCGCGGATTGAGACGCGCGCGGCTCGCGGCGCTGACGGGCGGCCGGCCCCCCGGTCCTCAGAACAGCCCGGTGATCTTTCCGTCGTCGTCGACGTCGATCGCGTTCGCGGCGGGCACTGCGGGCAGGCCCGGCATCGTCATGATGTCGCCGCAGATCATCACCACGAATTCCGCGCCGGCGGCAAGCCGCACCTCGCGGATGTTGACGGAATGCCCGCTCGGCGCGCCGCGGAGCTTCGGGTCGGTCGAAAACGAATATTGCGTTTTCGCGACGCAGACCGGGTAGTGGCCGTAACCCGCGTCCTGCAGTTCCCGTATCTGCGCGCGGACCTTGCTGTCGGCCGTGATCTCGGACGCGCCGTAGATGCGCGTTGCGACCGCCTTCATCTTGTCCCAGAGCGTCGCGCTCTCCTCGTACACGTACTTGAAGTAGTTCGCGTGCCCGCAGAGCTCGATGACTTCCTTCGCGACCTCGACCGCGCCCTTTCCGCCTTCGGCAAAATGGCGCGCGACGATCACCTTCACGCCGTGGTGGGTGGCACGGTCCACGATCCAGGCGAGTTCCGCCTCGCTGTCCTCGGCGCGGTGGTTGATCGCGACCAGGCAGGGCAGGCCGAAGACGTCCCGCACGTTGTCGACGTGGCGGTCGAGGTTGGCGATACCGGCCTGCACCGCGGCCAGGTTCTCCTTGCCGAGGTCGGCGACTTCCACGCCACCGTGAAACTTGATCGCACGCACGGTCGCGACGATCACCGCGGCGGCGGGCTTGAGTCCCGCCTTGCGGCACTTGATGTCCACGAATTTCTCGGCGCCGAGGTCGGCGCCGAAACCTGCCTCGGTCACGACGTAGTCGGCGAGCTTCAGCGCCGTCTTCGTCGCGATCACGGAATTGCAGCCGTGCGCGATGTTCGCGAAGGGCCCGCCGTGGATGAAGGCCGGATTGTTCTCGAGCGTCTGCACCAGGTTCGGCGCGAGCGCGTCCTTCAGCAGCACTGCCATCGCGCCGTGCGCCTTGATGTCCCGGGCAAGGATCGGGCGGCGGTCGCGCGTGTAGCCGACGACGATCTTGCCGAGCCGTTCCTTGAGGTCCTTCAGGCCGGTCGCGAGGCAAAAAATCGCCATCACTTCAGAGGCGACGACGATGTCGAAGCCATCCTGGCGCGGGAAGCCGTTGCCCGGGCCGCCGAGTCCGATCGCAATGTCGCGCAGCGACCGATCGTTGACGTCGAGCACCCGCCGCCAAGTGATGCGCCGCACGTCGAAGCCCGCGGCATTGCCGTGGTAAATGTGGTTGTCGATCAGTGCGGCTAGCAGGTTGTTCGCGAGCCCGATTGCCGTGAAATCGCCGGTGAAGTGCAGGTTGATGTCTTCCATCGGCACGACTTGCGCGTAGCCGCCGCCGCCGGCCGCGCCGCCCTTCATGCCGAACACCGGTCCGAGCGCCGGCTCTCGCAGGCAGATGATCGCCTTCTTGCCGATGCGGTTCAGTGCATCGCCGAGGCCGACCGTCATCGTGGTCTTGCCCTCGCCCGCGGGGGTCGGCGAGATTGCGGTGACGAGCACCAGCTTTCCGTCCGGGCGATCCGCAAGCTTCGCGCAATAATCGAGCGACAGCTTGGCCTTGTAATGGCCGTAGGGCTGGAGCTGTTCTGCGGGAATGCCGAGCCGCTCCGCCGCGAGCGGAACGATCGGCTTCATTTTCGCGCGTTGCGCAATTTCGATGTTGCTGGCCACAATACCGCCGTGTGTCGAGGTCGGCGTAGCATGCCTGCAACGCCCGTCCTGTGCTATATCTGCCCCGGTTCCGGAGTTTTTTTCATGCTGAAGACGTATCACGGCAGCTGTCACTGCGGTGCCGTCCGTTTCGAGGCGGACATCGATCTTGCTTCGCCCACCTACCGCTGCAACTGTTCCATCTGTTCGCGCAACCGCTTCTGGCCTGCGGTCGTGAAGCCGGACGCCTTCCGGCTGCTGTCCGGGGAGTCCGATCTCACGCAGTACCTTTTCAACACGCGCCGCAACGAGCACTATTTCTGCCGGCACTGCGGCGTTCGTTCGTTCGGGATCGGCAACATGCCGGGCGTCGGAAGGGTCTACGGCGTCAACCTGGGATGCCTGGAAGATGCGACGCCGGAAGAACTGGCAGCTGCGCCGATCGTGTACGTGGACGGGCGACACGATAACTGGCAGTCGGCTCCGGCGATCACCAGCTATCTCTGACTCCCGCCGGCATTCGGGAGCGACCATCATGCGCAACTGGCTAGGGCAGCAGGTCCCGCAGGCGGAACCAGGTCATCGCCATCACGAGCGTCGGGCGGCGGAAGAGCTTGCCGCCGGGAAAGTCGTGATGCTTGAGCCGCGCGAAGACGTCGAAGCGCTCGGCCTGGCCGGCGATCGCCTCGGCGACGATCTTGCCGGCGATGGTCGTCGCTACCATGCCGTGCCCTGAGTAGCCCTGCAGGTAGTACACGTTTGGCTCGAGCCGCCCGAAGTTCGGCGCGCGGCTCATCGTGATGTCGATCATGCCGCCCCAGGCGAAGTCGATCTCGGCGTCCGCGAGCTGCGGGAACACGTTCAGCATGCGCTGGCGTGTCGCGCGCGACGTGCCGAGCGGATCGAGCCCCGAATAGCTGACGCGCCCGCCGAACAGCAGCCGATGGTCGGCGGTCAGCCGGTAGTAGTCGATGATCCAGTTGAGGTCGGCGACCGCGATGTTGTCCCTCAACAGCGCCTGAGCGCGCAGTGCGCCGAGCGGCTTGGTCGCGACGATGTAGGAGGCGACGCCGATCAGCTTGCTCGCGAGGCGGCGCGAGAGGTCCACGTGGCCGACGTTGGCGCAGAGCGCCACGAACTTCGCGCGCACGCTCCCCCGGTCGGTGCGCACGGTGACCGTCGGACCGTAGTCGATCCCGGTCACGCGGCTTCCCTCATGCAGGCTGACGCCTGCGGCCTGTGCGGCACGGCCCATTCCGATCGTGTAGCGCAGCGGGTGCAGGTGACCTGCGCCCGAATCGTGCAGGCCGGCGATATAGCGCTGGCTTGCGACCCAGTGCGCGACCTCGTCCTTTTCCATGAAGCGGAGCTTGCGGTAGCCGTAGGCGCCTTCCTGCTCGCGCTGCCATTCGAGCAGTTCCTCGCGCTGGCGTGGCTTGATCGCGACGTGCGCGTGGCCCCAGGACAGGTCGCAGTCGATCCGGTGGCGTGCGATCAGCTCGCTCGTGAGCTCGATGCCCTCAATGCTGTATTCCCATAACCGCCGGGCATCGTCCGGCCCGAGCTGGGCCGCGAGCTTCGCCATGCCGCAGGAATAGCCGGGGATGATCTGCCCGCCGGAACGGCCCGATGCGCCATGGCCGATACGCACGGCCTCGAGCAGCACGACCTTGTAGCCGCGTTCAGCGAGATGCAGCGCCGTCGAGCAGCCCGAGAGCCCACCGCCGACGACGCAGACGTCAGCCACGACGTCGCCCGCGAGCGCGGGCGCGGCCGCTGGCCGGTTCGCGGTCGCTTCATACCAGCTGTCCGCCGGCTTCAGACTCATACCGACTCCAGGTACCAGGCGAAATCGAGCGGGGTCACGCGCGACTGGAAGTCCTGCATCTCGCCGCGCCGCGTCAGTTCGTACAATCGCACGAAGCGGTCGCCCAGAAACTCGCGAAGCACGCTGCTCGCGCCGAAGCGCGCGAGCGCGGTCGGCCAGTCGCCGGGAAGGCGCGGCACGTTCAACCGCTGCGTGTAGGCGTTGCCGGAGACCGCCTCGGGCGCGGCGAGCTTCCGTTCCATGCCGTGCAGCATCCCGGCGAGCACGGCGGCCGCGACCAGGTAGGGATTGGCATCGGCGCCCGACACGCGGTGTTCGAGCCGGCGGTCGTCGGCGCCCGACACCGGCACGCGCACGGCCACGCCGCGGTTGTTGTAGCCCCAGGTCGGATGCATCGGCACGTAGGCTTCGGGCTTGAGCCGACGGTAGCTGTTGGCGTTCGGCGCGAAGATCGCCATTCCGTCGGGCATGGTCGCGATCAGGCCCGCGGCGGCCTGCTTCAGCAGGTCGTTGCCAAGGAGGTCAGCGGAGGCAAAGATGTTCTGGCCCGCGTCGTCCACCACGCTCACATGGATGTGCATGCCGCTGCCTGCCATGTCGGCGTAGGGCTTCGCCATGAAGGTCGCTTCGACGCCGTTCCTCAGCGCTACGCCCTTGACCACGCGCTTGAAGCGGATGGCCTGGTCGCAGGCGAGGCGGGCGTTGGCCACGTGCCGGAGGTTGACCTCCCACTGGTTCGGGCCGTATTCGGCGAGCGCGGTGCCGGTCGGCACTTCCTGTTCGGCGCAGGTGGCGGCGATCTCCGCGAGGATGTCGGACACCGAGTCGAGGTCGGCCATCGAGTTGATCTGTGTGCGTGTCTCGCGCCGGCCGGTCAGGCGCGAGCGTGGAGGCTGCACCTGGCCTTCGGGCGTGCGCTCGGGATCCACGAAATAGAACTCGAGCTCGAGCGCGACCACCGGCCGCCAGCCGCGCGCAGCAAAGCGCTCGAGCACGGTGTCGAGCACGTAGCGGGGATCGCCGTAGAAAGGCGCGCCGTCGTGATCGAGCATCTGTACCTGGAGCTGCGCGACGCCCGGCCCGAGCCAGGGCGAGGCGAAGAGGCTCCTCGGAACGGGCAGGCAGGGCCGGTCGGCGTCGCCCTCGTCGAAGCCGAGGCCCGTCGACTGGATCGTACCGCCCAGCACATCGAGCGCGAACATCGAACCCGGCAGGAACATGCCGCGCTCGTACACGCCGGCGAGGTCCGCGAGGTCCACGCGCTTGCCGCGAAGCACAGCGCAGAGGTCCGGCAACAACAGGTCAACGACCTGGACCGCCGGGCGGCTGGCCAGGAAGGCGAGGGCATTCGAATAGTCGTCCCGGACAAGGGCCATGGCGATCCCGGCGTTTAAGATCTTGTATCGCGGACCGGCCGTGGCCGCCCGGCAGGATAACCAGCCGCCGGCGTATTGGGCAAGGCTGCTGCAACGCGATATGACAAGTGAAATTATCGAATCTGGCCGAACACAGGCCAATTTTCCCTTGCGGATCAGGGCCCGCCGGGAGCCCTGATTGTGAGACAATAGGCCCGTTGAACGGGTCGTCATACCGGCGGCCGTTCAAAATAATTAACAGATGCGTATGCGAAAGCCTGTCATCGGGATTCCAGCCGATCGCCGTCTATTGGGCTCGCACTGGTTCCATTGCGTCGGCGAAAAGTACGTCAACGCGATCGCCCAGGCGGCCGATGCGGCGCCCGTGCTCGTGCCCGCGCTCGGCGATCGCTACCTGAACGACTGGCTCGACGCCTTCGACGGCATCCTGTTCACGGGCAGCCCCTCGAACGTGGAGCCGCAGCGCTACCAGGGCCCGGAAGCGGCGCCCGGCACCTGGCACGACCCGGAACGCGATGCGACGACGCTGCCCATGATCACAGCCGCGGTGGACGCAGGCCTGCCGGTCTTCGGCATCTGCCGCGGCTTCCAGGAAATGAACGTGGCCTTCGGCGGCACCTTGAGCCAGAAGCTCCAGGACCTGCCGGGCAACCTGGATCATCGCGAGGACACGACGGCGCCGCTCGAGGTGCAGTACGCGCCGGCACACGAGGTCTCGCTCGCCAAGGGCGGCCTGTTGCACGGCATCGCGGGCCAGGACCGCATCAAGGTCAATTCTTTGCATTCGCAGGGCGTGCTCGATCTCGCCGGCCGGCTCGTGCCGGAGGCGCAGGCCGACGACGGCGTGATCGAGGCCTTCCGCGTCGATGACGCGAAGGCCTTCGCGCTCGCCGTGCAATGGCATCCGGAATGGAAAGTGATGGAAAACCCGTTTTCACGCGAACTGTTTGCGGCCTTCGGCAAGGCCGGACGGGAGCGCGTGGCAAGGCGAATCCGATGAGCGAGATCCAGCAGTTCCTGAAGGACCACGCGATCACCGAAGTCGAGGCGATCGTGCCGGACATGGCGGGCGTCGCACGCGGCAAGATCATGCCGGCGGCCAAATACGCCGAGGACGAGGGCATGCGCCTGCCGGAGTCGCTGTTCCTGCAGACCGTCACCGGCGAATACCCGGACGACGACAGCGCGATCCATCCGTCCGAGATCGACATCGTCCTGACCGGCGATCCGAGGACCATCCGCGTCGTGCCCTGGGCCGCCGAGCCGACCGCGCAGGTGATCCACGACTGCTTCTACGACGACGGCCGCCCGGTGCCGATGTCGCCGCGCTATGTGCTGCGCCGCGTGCTCGAACTCTATTCCGCGCGCGGCTGGCGCCCGGTGGTCGCGCCGGAACTCGAATTCTTCCTGGTCGAGCCGAACACCGATCCGGACTATCCGCTGAAGCCCCCGGTCGGCCGTTCCGGCCGGCCCGAAGTCGGGCGCCAGGCGTACAGCATCGCGGCCGTCAACGAGTTCGACCCGCTGTTCGACGACATCTATGCGTTCTGCGAGGCGCAGGACCTCGACATCGACACGCTGATCCACGAGGCGGGCGCCGCGCAGATGGAGATCAACCTGAACCACGGCGATGCGCTCGACCTCGCCGATCAGGCCTTCCTGTTCAAGCGCACGGCGCGCGAGGCGGCGCACCGCCACAAGATGTACGCGACCTTCATGGCCAAGCCTCTCGCCAGCGAGCCGGGCAGCGCCATGCACATCCACCAGAGCATCGTCGACTCGAAGACCGGCAAGAACGTGTTCAGCGACGCCGAGGACAAGCCGACCGCGCTCTTCGAATCGCACATCGCCGGGGCTGCAGAAGTACCTGCCGGCCGCGATGTCGTTGTTCGCGCCGAACGTCAACAGCTACCGGCGCATCACGCGCTACAACTCGGCCCCGATCAACGTCCAGTGGGGTTTCGACAACCGCACGGCGGGACTGCGCGTGCCGACGTCCGATGCCCAGGCCCGGCGCGTCGAGAATCGCCTCGGCGGCGCCGACGCCAACCCCCACCTCGCGATCGCGGCCTCACTCGCCTGCGGCTACCTCGGCATGATCGAGGGCCTGAAGCCGACCGAGCCGATAACGGGCTCCGCCTATGACCTGCCGTTCGCGCTGCCGATGACGCTGGCGGATGCGCTCGCGCTGCTGCGCGGCAGCAAGCCGCTGGTCGAGATTTTCGGGGAGCGCTTCGTCGCGGCATACTGTGCCGTCAAGGAGAACGAGGCCGAGACCTTCTCACGGGTGATCAGCTCGTGGGAACGCGAACACCTGCTGCTGAACGTCTGACCCGCGAGATCACATGAACGCCAAGCCCCGCCTCACGGAACGCGCGACCCGAGACTGGCAGGAGCTTGACGCCCGCCACTACCTGCACCCGTTCACCGACTTCCGGTCGCTCGCGGCCGAGGGTTCGCGGGTGATCGAGCGCGCCGACGGCGTGTACCTGTACGACACCGACGGCCACCAGATCCTGGACGCGATGTCCGGGCTCTGGTGCGTGAACATCGGCTACGGCCGCAACGAGCTCGCCGACGTCGCTGCCCGCCAGATGCGGGAGCTGCCGTACTACAACAGCTTCTTCAAGAGCAGCAACCCGCCGGCGATCGAACTCGCGCGCGTGCTCGCGGAGCTGACGCCGCCGCAGTTCAACCGCGTGTTTTTCACGAACTCCGGGTCCGAGGCGAACGACACGATCCTGCGCATGACGCGCCGCTACTGGGACCTGCTGGGCCAGCCGAAGAAGAGTGTCGTGATCAGCCGGCTGAACGCCTACCACGGCAGCACGATGGCGGGTGCGAGCCTGGGCGGCATGGGCGCGATGCATGCCCAGGGCGGGCTGCCGATCCCGGACATCGTCCACATCGAGCAGCCGTACTGGTACGAGAACGGCGTGGATGTCACGCCGGCGGAATACGGCCTGCGCGCGGCGCGCCGCCTCGCGGAGAAGATCGAGGAGATCGGCCCGGAACGCGTCGCGGCCTTCATCGGCGAGCCGGGGCAGGGCGCTGGCGGCGTGATCGTACCGCCCGAGACGTACTGGCCCGAAATCGCGCGCATCTGCCGCGAATACGGGATCCTGCTGATCGCCGACGAGGTCATCACGGGCTTCGGCCGCACCGGCAAGTGGTTCGGCTGCGAATACTTCGGCTTCGAGCCGGACTTCATGACGATCGCCAAGGGCATCACCTCGGGCTACCAGCCGCTCGGTGGCGCGATGGTCTCCGACCGCGTCGCGGACGTCCTGATCGAGAAGGGCGGCGACTTCAACCACGGGTTCACCTGGTCGGGGCACCCGGTCGCCTGCGCGGTAGCGATCGAGAATCTCTCCATCATGCGGCGCGAGCGGATCGTCGAGAACGCAGAGGCGAAGATCGCGCCCTACCTTCAGAAACGCTGGCGCGAGCTCGCCGATCATCCGCTGGTCGGCGAGGTCCGCGGCATCGGCATGCTGGGCTCGCTCGAGCTGGTGGCGCACAAGCCGAGCCGGACGTTCTTCCGCAACCGCGGCGCTACCGGCCTGGTCTGCCGCGACCATTGCTTCGCGAACGGCCTGGTCATGCGGGCCGTGCGCGACACCATGATC
>JANNHT010000155.1:0-6545 GCA_031404555.1 Gammaproteobacteria bacterium | reverse complement strand
GAACATGGCCGAGCAGTTCGGATTCATGCTGGACACGCTCTTCATGGAGGGCCTGCAGTCGGACCTCGAGCGGCTCGGGCGCATCAACGCGCTGCTCGAACACGCGCGGCCGGGACCGGAGCCGCTGGGCCTGCGCCACGTCGAGACGCTGCTGGTGCTGCCGCAGCGCGATCCGGGCGCCATCGCGGTCGCGCACCGGCAGGCGATACCGGGGACGCTGCGCTCGCTGCTCCGGATGCTCGGCGCGAGCGGCGAGCGGGGCGGGCGGCTCCTGTCCTACCTGATGTTCGAGTCGGCCTATACGAAAGAGTTGATCCGCATCGGCGAGCGCGACGCCGAAGCGCGCCGCGCGGAGATCTGCGCCTTTCTCGGAATCGCCGCGGAGCGCTAGGCCTGCTACAGGCTATGTCGTCGGCAGGGCGTTGTGCCGCACGAGGAGTTGCGGATATTTCTGGCGGAAGTGCGTCGCAAGCTTCTCGACCAGGTAGACCGAGCGGTGCTGGCCGCCGGTGCAGCCGATCGCGATCGTCAGGTAGCCGCGATTCGTGGCCTCGAATTCCGGCAGGCGCGCTTCGAGGAAACGCACCAGGTCTTCGACCATCGTGTGTACGCGCGGGCTCGCCTCGAGGAACTCGACCACGCGCTCGTCCTTGCCGGTGAGCTGTTGCAGTGTCGGCTCCCAGTAGGGATTCGGCAGCGTGCGCGCGTCGAACACGAAGTCGGCATCGCCCGGCGTGCCGTGCTTGAAGCCAAAGGACTCGAACAGGATGGAGAGTCTCCCCGGGCCGGGTTCGATGCGCTGGCCGATCAGCGCGCGAAGCTCGTGCACGCTCATGCGCGAGGTGTCGATCACGAGGTCGGCGCTGTCGATCAGCGGGTGTAGCAATCGCCGTTCCTCGGCGATCGCGTCCGCGAGGCCCATGCCGCTGCCCGTGAGCGGGTGGCGCCGCCGGGTCTCGGCGTAGCGGCGGAGCAGCACTTCGGTCTCGGCGTGCAGGTAGAGCACTTCGCAGTGCAGCCCGGCGCGGCGCAGGTCGTCGAGCAGGTCCGGGATCGATGCGAGGTCGTCGGGACGGTTGCGCGCATCGAGCCCGACCGCGAGCCGGCGGTAGATCGGCTCCTCGGTGCGCACGGAATGCGAGACCAGTGCCTGCACCAGACCGGCCGGGATGTTGTCGATGCAATACCAGCCCAGGTCTTCGAGCATGTTGAGCGCAATGCTCTTGCCCGAGCCCGAGAGTCCGCTGACGACAATCAGCCGGTTCATGTCCCCAGTTCCCCCTGCGCGCCCACTACAGCTCGGGCCGGCCCCGGGAGACCTCGGCCGCGTGATGATCGGACTGCTTTTCCTTGTGCTTGCGCAGCCGCCGGTCGAGCTTGTCGGTCAGCGCATCGATCGCGGCGTACATGTCGCCGTCCTTCGCATCCGCGTGGATCACCGCGCCGCTGACGCCGAGCGTCGCCTCCGCCTTGTGTTCCAGTTTTTCCACGGTCAGCACGCAGTGCACATCGATGACCTGCTCGAAATGGCGCAGGACGCGTTCGATCTTTTTCTCGACATAGCCGCGAAGCGCCGGGGTGACATCGACATGGTGGCCGGTCAGCGTCAACTGCATGGTGCTCTCCTGGTCGTGAATTCCATTGTCCTGCGCCTCAGCGTGACGTCACGCGCCGCCGCTCGCTCGAGGGCGGGATCCCGAGCGCCTCGCGGTACTTCGCGACAGTCCGTCGCGCGACCTGGATGCCGTCGGTAGAAAGCATCTCGGCGATCTGGTGATCGGAGAGCGGCTTCTCCGGCAGCTCCTGCGCGACGAGTTTCCGGATCTTGGCACGGATCGCCGTGGACGATATTCCGGTGCCGTCTTCCGCGGGCACCTGGCTCGAGAAGAAGAAGCGGAACTCGAACACGCCGCGCGGCGTGTGCATGTACTTGCCGGTCGTCACGCGCGAGATCGTGGACTCGTGCATCGCGACGGCCTCGGCGACGTCGCGGAGGATCATCGGCTCCATGGACTCCTCGCCGCTGTCGAGGAAGGCGAGCTGGCGCTCGACGATCGAGCGCGCGACGCGGAGCATGGTGTCGTTGCGGATCTCCAGGCTCCGGAGCAGCCACCGGGCCTCCTGCAATTGCGTGCGGAGCACCGCGTGGTCCGGGGCGCGCGTGATCATGCCGGCATAGCTCTCGTTCAGGCGCACGCGCGGCAGCGCCGACGGGTTCAGTTCCACCAGCCAGCCCTGCGGCGTGCGGCGGACATAGACGTCGGGCACGACGTACTCGGTGCGCACGGACTGCATGGCGGCGCCGGGCCGCGGGTTGCAGCTCCTCACCAGCGCGAGCGCGATGTCCAGTTCCTCGCCGCTGCAGTGCATCTGCCGCTGGAGCAGGGAGAACTGCTGGCTGGCGACCAGTTCCAGGTGATCCCGCGCGAGCGTGCGGGCGGAGGCGAGTCCCGCCGTCGCCGGGTCGAGCTGGCCGAGCTGGATTTCGATGCTCTCGGAGACGGAGCGGGCGCCGACGCCCGCCGGATCGAACTGCTGGACGATGGCAAGCACGGCCTCGACCGCTGCCGCATCGACCGGCAACTCGGCGGAGACGGTATCGGCGATCGCCGCGGTCGTCTCGGTCAGGTAGCCGTCGTCGCTGATCGCATCGATCAGCGCGCGGCCGATGGTGATCGCGTCCGCAGGCAGGTGCGCGAGCTCGAGCTGCCAGGCCAGGTGCTCGTGCAGGCTGCGGCCGGATTCGTCGGCGAGCTCGAGTTCGCCGTCGCCGGATCGCGTCCAGGGGGTCTCGGATTCGCTGGCGTTCGGCTCGGTCCACTCGTCGCCGATCTCGACCACGGCTTCCGCCTCGGTGTCGGCGGGGACGTCCTCGTCGGAACGGTCGTTCTGTTCCGCCTGGACCAGTTCCTCGAACGAGGCGGTCGCCTCGAGGTCGTCCTCGGCCTCGAGCAAAACGTTGGTTTCAAGCGCCTGCTGAACCTGCGCCTGGAGTTCGATCGTCGGCAGTTGCAACAGCCGGATGGCCTGCTGAAGCTGCGGCGTCATCGTCAGCTGCTGGCCAATCCGTAGCTGCAGGCTGGGTTTCATCATGCGTGGGTCAGAGTCTGAAATCCTGTCCCAAGTAGACCTTCCGGACCTCGGGATTTGCAAGGATGTCATCGGCAGATCCGGCCGCCAGCACGGTGCCCTGGTTGACGATATAGGCGCGGCTGCAAATTCCCAATGTTTCCCGGACGTTATGATCGGTGATCAGCACGCCGATGCCGCGCTCGGCCAGGTGCCTCGCGATCCGCTGGATATCGTGCACGGACAGCGGGTCCACGCCCGCGAACGGCTCGTCGAGCAGGATGAATGCGGGATCGGCCGCGAGCGCCCGTGCGATCTCGACGCGCCGGCGCTCGCCGCCCGACAGGCTCATGCCGAGATGGTCCCGGAGGTGGGCGACGTGCAGCTCTTCGAGCAGCCGCTCGAGCGCCTCGTCCTGCGCGCTGTCATCGAGCCCGCGCCGGGTCTCGAGGATCGCGCGGATGTTGTCGGCGACGGTCATGCGGCGGAAGACCGACGGTTCCTGCGGCAGGTAGCCGATGCCGAGGCGCGCGCGGGCGTGCATCGGCAGCTCCGTGACGTCGCGGCCGTCGAGCTCGATGCGCCCGCCGTCGCAGGGTACGAGGCCGACGATCATGTAAAACGCAGTCGTCTTGCCGGCGCCGTTCGGGCCTAGCAGGCCCACGACTTCACCGCTTTCGATCGAGAGCGAGAGGGAAGAGACGACCTTGCGCTTGCGGTAGCTTTTTTCCAGGCCCGTGGCCGAGAGTACGCTCATGGCGCGGGCTTCGGCGCCGGTGATGCTGGGGCTGTCGCAGGCGTCGTCGTTGTCGTCGTGGCCGGCGCCGACTCGCCCGGCTGGATCGTGATCACGATCTTCTCGTCGGAGACCACGCGCTGATTGACCGTGCTGTAGACCAGCGTCGCGCCGGTGATCTCGGTGCGCCCATCCGAGAGCCAGGCGTCGCCCGCGAACTCGACCGCGCCGCGGCCGAGGTCGTAGTCGATGCGGTTGGCGCGGCCCTGGGCGAGCTTGTCGTCCCGCTTCTGCTCGAAGGTCGCGGGTGCGCCGGTGATGGACGCGCTCTCGATCTCGCCCTTCGAGAATCGCACGCGCGCGGTGTCGCTTGCGAGCTGGGCCTCCGGCGTAGTGATGCGGACCGCGCCGCTGAATTCCCAGCGGTTGTCGTCGAAGTCGAGGCCGCTCGCGACGGCGCGGTCGGCGCTGATGCGGATATCGCCCTGGACGATCGTGACGCTGTTGAAGATGAGGACGCCGTTTTGCGTGTCGTAGTCCGTTGGCCCCTTGGCCTCGACCTTGATCGGAAGCTGGCTGCGGTCGGGCGTCTGCGCGGCCGCGGTACTGGCGGCGGCCACGAACACGGCGGCGATCGCGAGCCTATGGAGTAAAGAGGCCATTGATGTCCGATTCGAGCCGCAGGCTGCCTGCCTTCAGGTCGGCGCGCATGCCATGCGCACTCATGCGGTGCGCGCCGAAGATGAGTTCCACCGCGCTCTTGGTATGCGCGATCTCGGATTCGGTGTCGAGCTGAAGCTGCGCGGTGTGCAGCTCCGCCTGCCGCGCGCCTGCTCCGGGCGTGCCGTGCAGGCGCACGTCGCCTTCGAACTCGATCACGCGGCCGCCGGGCGGCACGCGCGCCTCGGTGGCGGTGAGCAGCCAGCGCCGGTCATTCGGCGCGTGATAGTCCACCGCGACATCCGCCAGCCGGATCACGCCGCTCGACGGGTCTTCGTTGGCCGACTCGGATTTCAGGCCGATGCGCAGCTGCCCGTCGTTGCCGAACTCCTCGAGATCGACGCCGGTCAGGAAATAGCCGGGACGCAGCACGTCCTCGGGCGCCTGCGCGGGATCCCGATCGAGCAGCCGCCACTGCACGAGCACCGCGACCAACGCGGCGAGGGCAGCGAGCAGCAGGATCCGTGTCTTCATCGGGCTGGCCGCCCCGCCAGCAGCCAGTCGCAGAATTCTCGCACCGCGCCGCGGCCGCCGCGCGCCTGGGTCACGTGCTTCGCCACCGCGAGCACCTCCGGGTGCGCATCGGCAACCGCCGCGGGCAGCCCCACGGCCGCCATCAAGGCGAGGTCCGGCGTGTCGTCGACGAGGCAGGCCACACGTTTCGATTCGATTGCGGTCCGCTTCAGCAGTTCCGCGAGTGCCCGGGCCTTGTCGGTCACGCCCTGGGCGACGTCGCTGACCCCGAGTTCGCGCATGCGCGCGGTCACGGCCGCCGAACGGCGGCCCGAGATCACGGCGACGCCGACGCCGGCCGCGATCAGGTTCTTGATGCCGTGGCCGTCCCGCACGTCGAACACCTTGAGCGATTCGCCGTCCGCGCCGTACCAGAGCCGGCCGTCGGTCAGCACGCCATCCACGTCGAGCACCAGGAGCGACACGTCCGCCGCCTTCGTCACATGACCCTCGCGCGCAGCAGGTCGTGCACGTTCAGCGCGCCGACGAGTACGCCTTTCTCGTCGAGCACGAGCAGGCCGTTGATCGAGTGCTTCTCCATCATCAGCACGGCCTCGGCCGCGAGCTCTTTCGGGCCGATCGCGCGGAAGCCGCGGGTCATCACGTCGGCCATGCGGCTCTTGTGGATGTCGATGTCGCGGTCGAGCGCGCGGCGCAGGTCGCCGTCGGTGAAGATGCCGACGACCTTGCCGCCCGCGTCCACGATGGCCGTGAGCCCGAGGCGCTTGCGCGACATCTCGAGCAGGCCCTCGCTGAGCGGCGTGTCGGGCCCGACCGTCGGCAGGTCGTCGCCGCTTCGCATGACGTCGGAGACATGGAGCAGCAACCGGCGACCGAGCGCGCCGCCCGGATGCGAGAGCGCGAAGTCGGCCTCCGTGAATCCGCGGTGGCCGAGGAGGGCGACCGCGAGTGCGTCGCCCATCGCGAGCGCAGCGGTCGTACTCGCGGTCGGCGCGAGGTTGAGTGGGCAGGCTTCGGCCGGCACGCTGACGTCACGGTGCACGTCGGCCTCGCGCGCGTGCGTGGACTGCGGCTTGCCGGTCATCGCGATGAGCGGCACTTCCATGCGCTTGATCAGCGGCAGGATAGTCAGGAATTCGGCGGTCTCGCCCGAGTAGGAGATCGCGATGACCACGTCGCCCCGGGTGAGCATGCCGAGGTCGCCGTGGCTGGCTTCGGCCGGGTGCAGGAAGAAGGAGGGCGTGCCGGTGCTCGCAAAGGTCGCGGCGATCTTGCCGCCGACGTGGCCGGACTTGCCCATGCCGGAGACGACCACCCGGCCCTTGCAGGTGAGGAGGACGCGGCAGGCCGACGCGAAATCGGCGCCGAGGCGGTCCACGAGCGCGGCGACCGCCTGCGCTTCGATCCGGAGCGCCTCGCGGCCCATCTGGATCAGGCGCGGGTTGTCGGCGGCGTCATTCATCGGTTTCCGCGGCAAAACGAGGTGATCCAGCATCATACCTCCCAACGGTGCCGGGTCGTAGTTTCGTAGTCTGTCGTTACAGAC
>JANNHT010000154.1:0-9261 GCA_031404555.1 Gammaproteobacteria bacterium | reverse complement strand
GCCCGTGGTTGGCAGCAACAAAATCGCTGATGGTCTTGCACCAAAACAACGTCATGGTCTCGTGGTAGCCGTCTTCGGGGGTATTCTTGCCGCCGGTGGCCTCGTTGTACGTTGCAATGCCGGTGCGCAGGTAGTCGATGGCTTCCAGCGCGGAGTGGTTCACATGGTACCAGATGCCGGTGACCAGATGTGCCTCATGCGCCCGAGGCGACCGTGCCGACGTTCATGCCCTCGACGTCGTAGGAGCGCTGCACGCAGTCCGCGATGTTCCAGCCGCCTTTCGCCGTCACCCAGTCGTGCGACGGAATGTAGTTGCGCACCAGCGACAGGATCATCATCACGACGTGCTCGGACACGCTGATGCTGTTGCAGTACGTCACTTCCTCAACCGTGATGCCGCGGTTCATCGCCGCCTGCAGGTCGGTGTGGTCCGAGCCGATGCCCGCAGTGACGATCATCTTCAGCTTTGGCGCGCTCGCGATCAGCTCTGCTGTCGCATACGCGGGCCAGAACGGTTGGGAGATCAGGATCTCGGCATCGATGATTTCTTTCGCAAGCCGACTGTTCGGGCCGTCCTTGTCCGATGTCACGACCAGCTTGTGCCCGCGCGACTCGAGGAACTTCCGCAGCCCCAGCTCTCCGGAGACGCTGCCGAGCAGCGCGCCTGGCTTGAAGTCGATCGCTTGCGGCGTCGGCGTGGTCTGGCCGCCGGGATATTGGCTGAGCCTGGGCAGGTCATCCCGCGCATAAGTCTTCGGGTATCCGGTGACCGGGTCGTCGTACAGCACGCAAACGATCTTGCTCATGACAGTTCCTCTTTGCAGTTCAGGCCAGGACGCCCTTCGCCTTGGCAGTATGGGTGGCAATTGCGTCCATCAATGCGGGGGACAGGCAATCGTAGGGTTCGAGCTTCAACTCGCGGAGCCGCGCGCGGACAGCGCCCATCTCGTCGGGCTTCGCCGAACCGGTCTCGATGATGGACGAAACGAACGCCGCGAATTCCGGCGCCGCCCAGCCATTGTCCTTCGACAGCTCGACGTGGACGAAATCGAATCCGTAGAACGGGTGGCCCTTGTTCTCGATTCGGCCATACATGTGCACGCCGCAGCCTGAACAGGCATAGCGTTGAATTGCTGCACTGGCGTCCACGATCTTGAGCTTGTTGCCGTTGGCCGTGACCGACAGCTTGTCGCGACCGACAACGGCCACGACCGAGAACGCCGCACCGGCGGGCTTCCAGCACTTGCTGCAGCCGCAGGCATGGTTGAACGCGACGTCGCTCGCGAGCGTCACGGTGACGGGGGCGCTCGAACATTGGCAGTTGAGCGTGCCGCCCTTGAAGTCCTTGGCGCCCGGCTTGACGCCGTTGTCGACGGACGGATGAATCTTGACAGCCATGATGGGTCTCCCCGGTTTCGGTTTCAGAACGTCACGACACTGCGGATCGACTCGCCCTTGTGCATCAGGTCAAAGGCGTCGTTGATCTTCGGCAACGGCATAACATGGGTGATCAGGTCATCGATGTTGATCTTGCCTTCCATGTACCAATCCACGATCTTCGGCACGTCGGTGCGCCCGCGCGCGCCGCCGAATGCAGTGCCCTTCCAGACGCGGCCGGTCACCAGCTGGAACGGGCGCGTTTTGATCTCCTGACCGGCGCCCGCGACACCGATGATGACCGACACGCCCCAGCCGCGATGGCAGCACTCGAGCGCCTGGCGCATCAGGTCCACGCTGCCGACGCATTCAAAGCTGTAGTCGGCACCGCCGTCGGTCAGGGCCACTAGGTACGCGACCAGGTCGCTCTCCACTTCCTTCGGATTGACGAAGTGCGTCATCCCGAAGCGCTCGGCGAGCACCTTGCGCCGCGGGTTGATATCCACGCCGACGATCTTGTTGGCGCCCGCCATGCGCGCGCCCTGGATCACGTTGAGGCCTATGCCGCCGAGGCCGAACACGACGACGTTCGCGCCCGGTTCGACTTTCGCCGTGTTGATCACCGCACCGATGCCGGTGGTGACGCCGCAGCCGATGTAGCAGACCTTTTCGAACGGCGCGTCCTCGCGGATCTTCGCGAGCGCGATCTCGGGCAGCACGGTGTGGTTCGCGAACGTCGAGCAGCCCATGTAATGGTGCACGGGCTTGCCGTCGAGCGAGAAACGGCTGGTCCCGTCCGGCATCACGCCCTTGCCCTGGGTCGCGCGAATCGCGGTGCACAGGTTGGTCTTGCGCGAGGTGCAGGACTTACACTCGCGGCATTCTGGCGTGTAGAGCGGGATCACATGGTCGCCCTTCTTCAGCGACTTCACGCCCGGGCCGACGTCGACGACGACGCCCGCGCCCTCGTGCCCGAAGATGACCGGGAACAGGCCCTCTGGATCCGCGCCGGAGCGCGTGAATTCGTCCGTATGGCAGACGCCGGTCGCGCGTATCTCGACCAGGACTTCGCCGGCCTTCGGTCCGGCCAGGTCGACGTCGACGATTTCGAGCGGCTTGCCGGCCGCCCAGGCGATCGCTGCGCGTGTCTTCATGATTCCCCGCTCTCCGACATCAGCCCATGTGCAGGCCGCCGTTCAGCGAGAAGTCCGCGCCGGTCGCGAATGCTGCATCCTCGGATGCGAGCCAGGCGACCATGGACGCGATCTCCTCCGGCATGCCAAGCCGGCCGACCGGAATCGTGCCGACGATTTTTTCGAGTACCTCGGGCTTCATCGCACGCACCATGTCAGTGCCGATGTAGCCAGGTGAAATCGTGTTGACCGTGACGCCCTTCGCCGCGACTTCCTGCGCGAGCGCCATCGTGAATCCGTGGATACCCGCTTTTGCGGTCGAGTAGTTGGTCTGGCCGAACTGGCCCTTCTGGCCGTTCACCGACGAGATGTTGACGATGCGGCCCCAGCTCCGGTCGAGCATGCCGTCGATGACCTGCTTGGTCACGTGGAACAGGCTGTTGAGGTTGGTGTCGATGACCTTGTGCCAGCGCTCGAAAGTCATTTTGCGAAACGTACCGTCTGACGTGACGCCCGCATTGTTGACCAGCACGTCCACCGGCCCAAGTTCGTTGCGGACCCGTTCGAACGCGGCGCGGGTTGATTCCCAGTCCGCCACATTGCCCTCCGAGGCGTGCACCTCGAATCCCAGGGCGCGCATCTCGCCGAGCCAGCGATCCTTGCGCTGCGAGCCAGGCCCGCAGCCCGCGACGACCCGGAATCCTTCGCGGCACAGGCGCTTGCAGATCGGCGTGCCGATGCCACCCATGCCGCCGGTCACGTAAGCCAGTCGTCCCGCCATCGCCTGCTCCTGTCTGCCCCTGGGCCCGGCACCGAGCGGGTGAGTTTACAAGGTCTATACTCCACGCGCTGCCACCGGGCCAGCTAACGCCCGGCAATGGGGGGATAACGATGAAGAAGTCAATGTACGGAGCGATCCTGCTCCAGACCTGCGCGTGCCTGCTGTTTGGCAGTGCAGCACTGGCGGAAGACAAGCCGGCCGAGAGATACACCTATGTCACTTACAGCGTCTGCGACCTGACAAAACAGGAACGCGCCGACGAGATCTTTGCCCAGGTGCAGAAACCGATTTACGACGCCGCGGTCGCCGACGGCACGATCGCAAGCTGGGGATGGCTTGCGCATCACACCGGCGGCAACTGGCGTCGCGCACTCTATTTCGGATCGAGCAGCGTCCAGGGCCTGCTCGATGCGCAGGAGAAGATCGGCGACCTGGTCGATGCCGCGGCAAAGAAGGCGAAGCTCAGTGACGAGTTCGGCAAGATCTGCAACTCGCATGACGATTACATCTGGCACACCCTTGCCGGGAATATCGGCACAGTGGCGCGCGGTAGCGCTGCGTTCTCCGTCTACTCGGTCTGCGACCAGACCCGGGAAGAACAGGCAGACGCGCTGATGACGCAGGTGTTCGCACCGGTGTACGACAAGCTCGTCGCCGATGGCAAGCTCATGTCATGGGGCTACAACGAGCACATCGTCGGCGGCGACTACCGCCGTCTGTTCACCTACAGCGCAAAAGACACGAAGTCGTTGCTGGAAGCACGCGGGGAAATCATCCAGTCGCTCGATGACAACCCGCTCGGCGACACCCTGACCGATATCTGCGGGCCGCATGCGGATTACATGTGGGAGATCACATCCCAGAATCCGTAACGGTACGGGTTCCTGATTCAAGGCTCGCGGGACCCGGCACGCCGCTCCGGCGCCCGGGTCCCGCGACCTGCATCTATGCTGCCCGCGCGCTGCGGGATTTTGGCGACGGTTTCGTCGCGGTGCTGCTGGCTGTCTACCTGACTGAACTCGGACTCGGTGCATTCGAGGTCGGGGTCATCGCGACTGCGGCGTTGCTCGGCTCCGCACTGACGACGCTCGCGCTCGGGACCCTGAGCCCGGCCGGATCGCAGCGGACGATGCTGCTCCTGGCATCGGGGTTGATGACGGCGACCGGCATCGCCTTTGCGACCGCCGACGGCTACGCGGTCCTGCTGCTGGTCGCCTTCGTCGGCACGATCAATCCGACCGCCGGCAATGTCAGCATCTTCGTACCGATGGAACACGCGTTGCTGGCGGGCGCCGCCCCGGACCGGGACCGCACGCGACTGTTCGCGATCTATGGGTTGACCGGGGCATTCGCCGCGGCGCTCGGATCGCTCGCGGCGGCAAGCCCGGAGTTCCTGGTCGCATCCGGCTGGTCGCGGCTCGCCGCGCTCCAGGCGATGTTTCTGCTCTATGCCCTGCTCGGCGTCGCCGGCGGCCTGCTGTACCGGCTGGTCCCGGCGAATACGACACCGGCCGACGAAAGGCCGCAGTTCGCGCTCGGGCCGTCTCGGCGCATCGTGTATCGGCTCGCCGGGCTCTTCAGCATCGATGCGTTCGCTGGCGGGTTCGCCGTGCAGTCGCTGATGGCCCTGTGGCTGTTCGAGAAGTTCGGCCTGTCACTCGGCGCCGCCGGCACCTTCTTCTTCGCTTCCGGAATGCTCGCCGCGTTCTCCTTCCCGGCTGCGGCCTGGATCGCCGGACGGTTCGGCCTGATCAACACGATGGTCTATACCCACATCCCATCGAGTCTCTGCCTGATCGCCGCGGCCATAGTGCCGGACCTCAACCTCGCGCTATTCCTGTTGCTCCTGCGATCGGCCCTGTCGCAGATGGACGTGCCGACGCGCTCGTCCTATGTCATGGCCGTCGTTACGCCGCCCGAGCGGGCAGCGGCCGCCAGCGTGACATCGGTGCCAAGGGGACTTGCCGCGGCCGCGAGCCCGGCGCTCGCCGGCGCGCTGTTCGCCGCGGGCCTGTCGGCATGGCCCTTCATCATCTGCGGGGGATTGAAGATCGCCTACGATCTCCTGCTCCTCTGGAACTTCCGGCACATCAAGCCGCCGGAAGAGCGTTAGCCGGACCGGAGCGTCGGCTGCGGACGCCGGCCGCTATCGCGATCCCGGATCGTCGGGGCCCGGCATTTCCCTGCGAGGCGCTTCTTCCTTGCTGCGGAGCTTGTCGATGATCCACGACACGATCCACCAGCCGAACAGCGCACCGACCACGATCATCCCGAATTCGCCCACGCTCATGCCGGTCCCTCCAGGCGACGAAGCATCGCATTCAATTCCGCATCCTGTTGCGGGTTGCCAAACCCCTGCAGCAACTCCTGGCGCAGCACACGCGTGAAGCCGCGCCGGAACGAGCGTCGCTCGCTGTCCCCGCCGGACGCATCGGCGAAACCCGGCAGATCGATCGACAGCGACCGGCGCGCGGCACTCGCGCGTAGCAGGTTCGGCGCGCATGGCAGGCAGAGTACGCCGATCACCGCGGCGCCGAGCGCCGCCCCCCGCGTCAGCTCGAATTCCTTCGCACGCAGGACCAGGAGCGTTGCCCCGGCGAGCGCGGTGAGGTAGCCCGTCGCGACCGCCGAGGCAAACCACAGGTTGTAGCCGGCGATGAGCATCGCCGGCGCGATCACGACGACGATCCACAGCAAGGCCATGCAGATCCAGCCGAGCGGCACCTGCGCCGGGCTCGCGGGCGGCATTGGTGTGGGTCTGCTGTCCGTTGACGGATCCTGCAGTCGCCATTCCGCCAGCCAGCTCGCGCGATCCGGCCGCAGCGGATTCGGCAGGACCGGCCTGCGCCCGGCGAGCTCGAAACGCACCGCGCCGAATCGCAGCAGCCAGCGCTCGGCACCCAACCGCTCGACCAGCGCCTGGCGGTGGCCGAGGAACCGCAGCGCATCGAGCAGATAGACGACGACGATCCCGATCGCGAGCAGCAGCTCGAGGCGGTCGCTCGTCATGAGTCCTGGGATTTCCGGCCCTTGAACATCTTGCCGAGGAATGCGGCGATCGCAACGCCGGCGGCCGCGAGAATCTTCCACAGGCTCTTCAGCAGGCCCGACTTGGCGGCGATCGCCGCGCCGCCGCCCGCAATCAGCGCGGCGAGGCCGTACTCGGCCATGTGGTCGCCTTCCTGCACGTCCGCATAGCGCTCGCCGTCCAGGTACTCGTAGCCGGTCAGGACGTCCTTGAACTCGCCGATCGCGGCGTCGAGCGCTTCCGGATCGGCGACGAGCGTCGCCGCGGTCACACCCTTGCGCCCGAGCAACCGCGTATTGAAGTTGACCACCGGGATGTTCTCCGACTCCGCATCGATCGCCCATTCGAGGCGTTGCGTGTTGCCGTCGTAGCGGGGCTTGATCCGCCAACCCGTGATCGTGAGCTCCGCCCAGCCGCGCTTGCGCCGCTCCTCATTGCCCGCTTCGGAACCTTCCTTCAGCGATTCGAGCAGCGTGTCCGCGTCGATCTCTTCGTCGTCCTTGACGTAGCCGATCTCCTCGAACTCGAACAGCCCGAACCAGCGCAGGTCGTCCGGCGCGATCAGGTTTTCCTTTCCGCTCGTCGGGTTCTCGGCGAGTTCCTGGAACTTGGTCGTTTCGCCCTGATCGAGAAACACGTAGCCGCTCGGCACCGTCAGCACCGCTCGGTCGCCGACCTCGACCTCGGTCGGTCCGGAGATCCAATTGAGTTTCGCGAGCGGGCTCTCTTCATCCGGAGCGGATGGCACCGCACGGGTGTCCTCGGCGGCAAAATCGTCCGCCGGGAATTCATCGTCCACAAACCCGTCGCCGCCGGATTCCTCGGCGTAGTTCTGGTCAGCGGGGTACTCGTCGGCCGGCGCGCTGTCGTATTCCTCCGGCGCGACTCCTTCCTGCGCCCGGGCGGGGCTGGACCCTGCAAGCCAGATGATTGCCGCCAGACCCATGTGAATCGCGCGCATCTTGGCCCCCGAAACTTCCGACGTGCGGCCGGCTAGATTGATTTGGTCGGAGCGCCGGGATTTGAACCCGGGACCCTTGTCATCCTATGCGATTTTTTGCGTCGCGATGCAATGGGGTCCCACCAAGGACCGACAATAGGTTGCGCGAACTTCGCGATGCGCGGAGACTGAAACATCACAACCCCGGGTTTTCCGGGCAGGGACAGGGGAGATCGCATGAAAAACATGCTTCAGCCGCGACCGGTATCTTTGGTGGCAGCAGCGGTCGCGTTCGCGATTGGCGGTATGGCGACGGCCCAGGAGAGACCCCCCAGTACGACTGGCAGCGAGTCCGATCGCCCGAGCGCGCTCACGGAAGTCATCGTCACTGGCACGCGGCGCAAGGACCGGACCGTGGCGGAATCCTCGGCACCGATCGACGTGCTGAGCGGAGCTGAACTGGCCAATCCGGCGTCCGGAAACATGCTGGACTCGCTGTCCAGCATCGTGCCGTCCTTTGTCGTCGGACAGAATTCCATTGCCGATGCTTCCAGCTTCGTGCGAGCCCCGTCCCTGCGCGGCCTGCCGGGAGACCAGATGCTGGTCATGCTCAATGGCAAGCGTTTCAACCGGTCGGCTCTGGTGCAGGTCTTCCAGGGGGGTGAGACCGCATTGTCGTTCGGATCACAGGGCCCCGACCTCGCCTCGATCCCGTCAATCGCGATCGGGTCGCTGGAAATCCTGCGCGACGGCGCAGTCGCGCAATATGGCTCCGACGCCATCGCCGGTGTCCTCAATTATCATTTCCGTGAAAACGATTCGGGCGTGGAACTGGGAGCACGGTACGGAAGTTACTACCCGAGCGACTACTCGAACGACGGCGACGATTGGCAGATTGGGGCCAATGTCGGCCTGCCGCTGGGCGGAGCGGGCTTCGTCAACCTGAGCCTGGAACTGGCCGCAAACGACCAGACCGTGCGCAATCCGACGCGGCCATCGGCCCTCGAGTTCGCAGTTGTGTTTCCAAACCTGGCGGCCGGCCTGCCGCATTACCCGGGGCCGGTGCAGGAGTGGGGAACCGGTCCGTCCGAGAGCGTCAAGGCGGTTATCAATTCCGGCGTCGATCTCGGTGACGACAAAGAGATCTATTTCTTCGCCAACTATTCCCAGATCGACATGGACGAAAGCTTCAACTATCGCCTGCCCCGCACTTTCACCGGCACACTCACAGGCGCACCTGTGACTTACAACCAGAATCCCGTGTTCACGGACTTTTACCTGACTCGCTGCACCGCGAGCGGCACTACCAACTGCCCACTGGGCGGGTTTGTCTTCGATGGCAACGTTTTCAACTACCGGGATAACGTCTATCCGTCGGGCTATACGCCGCGATTCTATGGCGAGACCCAGGAAATCTTCGGAGTGGTGGGGTTCCGGGGCACCAACAGCTGGGGAATGACTTACGACCTGTCGGGCACCTTGGCCCAGAACCACCTGGACATGTCCCTGCGCAGCTCGATCAACGCGTCATTGGGCCCGAATTCGCCGACGAGCTTCTACATCGGAAAATTCCAGCAACAGGAATCGAACCTGAATTTCGATGTGACCTATCCCTGGGAGGTTGGCGGGTTTGCGAGCCCGGTCACGGTTGCCGCGGGCCTGGAATGGCGCCGCGAGAATTATCAGCAGATCCTGGGAGATCCTGCTTCCTACACAGCCGGTATTTATACTTCCCAGCCGCTCTACGATTGCGGCGCGACCACCTGCACGCCGCACAATCCGGGCACGGACGGGAGGCCGCAGACGCTTTCGCACAACGCGGGGTCCAATGGATTTGCCGGCATCAGCACCTCGGTTGACGCGTCGCAGCGCAGCTACGCGGCCTATGTCGATCTGGAAGCCGATGTCCTGCCGCGCCTGACCCTGGGCGTCGCGGCGCGTTTCGAGGATTACTCCTCGTTCGGCTCCACCACCGTCGGCAAGGTCCAGGCGCGCTTCGAGA
>JANNHT010000153.1:0-10363 GCA_031404555.1 Gammaproteobacteria bacterium | reverse complement strand
CGAGCACGAAGCCGGCATCGAGGGCAGCCAGGACATCTGGATCGCGATCATCGGCCCCGACACGCCGGCGCAGGGCGAGGTGTGGGATCTCGCGGGCGTGACCCAGAGCGATGTCGCCGCGACCATGCTCCGGTATTTCGGCCTCGATCCGAAGGCATTCAACCCCGATGCCGGGCCGACCGTCCCCGGCAGCCTGAAAGCCCGCTAGTCTTGCGCGACCGACTGGCACGCTTCACGCAGGCGGCCGGCGACTGCGTGCCGGACGCCACCGCAACGGCCGTCCTGCTGCTGGTCGTGCTGGCCGCGGTTGCGCTCGTCCTTGGCAACGGCGCGGCGGCGACCTCCGATGCGTTCTATCGCGGCCTGTGGATGCTGCTGGCCTTCAGCATGCAGATGACGCTGCTGCTGGTGCTCTCCGCCGTCCTCAGCACGACCACGCTGTTCCGCACGATCGTGCTGAACCTCGCGCGCCTGCCGAGGACCCGAGGCCAGGTCGTGCTGGTCGCGGTCGCCCTGAACGCTTCGCTGAGCTACCTCTACTGGGGACTGGGCCTCGCCCTCGGACCGCTGATCGCGGTGCACTTCGCGCGCGCGGCCCAGGAACGTGGCATCGCGATCGATTTTCCCTGCCTGCTTGCCACGATATTCGCGGCATCCGCCGTCTGGCAGTTCGGCCTGTCCTCGACGCCCGCGCTGATGGCGGCAACGCCCGGGCATTTCCTCGAAGCGACGACCGGTATCCTGCCGCTCTCGACCACGATCTGGGCGCCGGCCTCGATCCTGATGGTCGTGGCGTACGCTCTCGCGGTTGCCCTGGCCGGGCATCTCATGATGCCGCGGACCGGCCGGCCGATCTCGCAGTTCCCCGACTCCGGCGCGCTCGCCGCGGCGCCGGACGCCGCGACCGCGGTCGCGATCGCGGCGCGCGGGTTCTCGGCCTGGACCGAAAGGACGCAACTCTTTCCGCTACTGCTCGCGGCCGCCCTCGCGGGCTGGCTGTTCCACCATTTTGTGACGCTCCGCGCCGGGCTCGACCTGAACTCGATGATCACGGCACTGCTGCTCGGCGCGCTGCTGCTGCAGCGGAACCTGGCGGCGTTCTCGCACGCCTTGCGCTCGACCGTGCAGTCCTGCTGGCAGATCCTGATCCTGTACCAGGTCTACGGCGGCATCGCAGGAATGCTGCAGTACACGAACGTCGGCGAGACCTTCGCACGGTACTTCGCGGAGCTGTCGTCGCCGATGACGTTTCCGTTGCTGACCGCCGTGGCCGGCGCGCTGGTCAGCTTGTTCGTGCCGTCGAGCGGCGGCCAGTGGATCATCCAGGGATTCGTGACGACGGAGTCGGCCTCCGCACTCGGCATCTCGGCGCAGCACGGCCTGCTCGCGCTCGGCGTCGGCGACGAGATCGGCAACCTGGTCTCGCCGTTCTGGATCGTCGTCGCGGCCAGTATCGCGCGCATCGACTTTCGCGCGATATTCGGCTATTGCCTGATCTATGCCGCCCTCTGGTTCGCGATCGGCGTCGGCGTCTTCACGTTCGTGCCAATCGGGGGCTGAGCCCGTTTATTGGGCCCCACGATTCGATCCGCGTCACAAAAAACAGGCGTTTTCTGGTCTATAGTCGAGGCTGGAAATCGGGCACTTTTCGGGTCACATGCCATGTCTGACGACTTCAGCAAGACCGTCCGCATCAAGCGCCAGTCGCGCGTGGCGCCGGATGATCGTGGCCGCAATGTCTGGGTCGGCCGCGTCGAATCAGTCGAACTCGAGCTTGTGTCGACCACCGCACTCGAGAAGATCCTGAAGACCGCCGACGGCAAGACCCAGGTCGAGATCCGCAAGCTCGCCGAGAGCAAGAAGGACGGCGTGCTCGCGCGCGACACCGCGACCGGCCACTACCAGATCGTCAGCGATGCCGAGCTGAAGTCGTTCGTGGACGCCGAAGGCTCCGGGGCTGCCGGCGTGAACGACCAGCCGAAGCGCGCCGCGGAGGTCACCGCCGCGCCGCTCTCCGACCAGGCGCGGCTCGCGGCCGAGGAGCTCTCGCTCGTCAGCACGCAGATCCTGCGCAAGGTCGTCAAGGAAGACGCCGAAGCCGAGGCCGTCAAGGTCGCCGGCAAGCGCGACAAGTTTGGCGGATTCAATCCCTACGACAACGGCTGAGTCTCAGCGCGGACGGCGCAACCTCTCCCGGCCCACGCGGAGCAGGTGCCAGAGGTTGTTCGCGGTCCAGTAGAGCACCATCGCGGCCGGAAACGTGTACAGCAATACGAAAAAGACGCCGGCCATCGCGTAGAGCTTCAGGCGCTGTGCCCGGAGCAGCGAGGGAGAGAGCGTCGCATCCTCCTGCCAGCGCGCCGCAAGCACGGTGAAGAGCGTCATCACGAACGGCAGCAGGTTCAGGTAGCCGCCGAAAAACGGCAGCGCGAACGGCAGTGGCGCCAGCGCATCCGGCGCCGCGAGATCCTCGATCCACAGGAAGCCCTCGCCGGCGAGACGAAAGTTCTTGCCCAGCATGTCGAGGGCCGCGATGAAGATCGGGATCTGGATCAGGAATCCCGCGCGGCTCTTGAATGTGTAGAAGTGGCTGACGCCGTGCTTGCGGTACACCGCGAGACTCCGGTTGTGCGCCTCCTCCCCCTTGTACTCGCGCCGGATTGCGGCGAGGATCAGCGCGCGCGAGCGCACCGGCTTCTTCGGCAGGTAGCGTTCCTCGGCTTCCTGGAGTTCGGAAGCTCCCTGGAGGCGGAACAGCTCCTTGACTGGCGCGATGCGATCCTCCACCGAGCGCAGATTCTGTTCGTGCGCAATAGTCGCGGCCGTGCCCTGCATCGCCGCCACCGCGGATCGCAGCATGTGATTGGCCCAGATGGCGAGCGGTCGGCCCACTCTTTCTTGAAGGCCAGCACCTCGGTCGGCCGCGACAATGCGCTGTGGATCAGGATGCCGTCGGAGCCCGCGGCGTGATAGGCCTCGACGCGGCGCAGCGCCTCATCGAGACCCCAGCCCGCGATGAATGCCTCGATGCGCGTGATGATTGCGAAATCATCGTCGGCCTGCGCGTCCTTGCCGGCCTTGATGCGGCTGCAGAACTCGTCGATCTCGGAGAGCTGCTGCTTGTCGCCGTCCAGCAGGATCGGGATGCTGGTGGCGTCGGCCATGAACTCGAGCATCTCGAGCACCTGGGTCCAGCTCGCCTCATTGTTGTCGCGCACGCCGTACTGCGCGGTCTTCTTCAACGCGGCAAGTCTAGCGGATTTCAGGCATTCCGGGCGTTGCGCCAGGCCTGCATCCAGGCCGAAAACTCCTGCGGCGGCAGCGGTTTCGCGTAGTGGAATCCCTGTGCGTAGTCGCAGCCCATGGCCGCCAGCTCCTGCGCGACTTCCGCGTTCTCGACGCCCTCGGCAACCACCTCGAGATTGAAGGAATGGCCGAGCGCGATGATCTGCTCGACGATCTTGCGGTCCGATTTGTCGGCCTGCATGTTCATCACGAAGGACTTGTCGATCTTGAGCTCGTCAGCCGGGATCTGCTTGAGGTAGGACAGCGAGGAATAGCCGGTACCAAAATCGTCAATCGAGATACGCGCACCGAGTTCGCGGATGTCGGTCAGCACGCGGTGACTGCGTTCGCGATCCATCATCAGCGCGTTCTCGGTCACCTCGACCGTGAGGCGCGAGGCATCCACGGACCAGAGCCCGACGGCATTGCGGATGACGTCCACCAGTTCCGGGTTGCAGACGATGGACGGCGTGACATTGACCGCGACACCGATGTGGCCCAGGTGCTTCGGCCATTCGCTCAGTTGGCGCAAGGCCCGATGAAATGCGAAGCGGGTCAACGGATCGATCTGTCCGGTCATCTCCGCGACATCGATGAAAATCTCCGGCGGCACATTGCCGGAATCGGGGCGGTTCCAGCGCATCAATGCCTCGCAGCCCGTGACCTTCAGGTCCGGCAGCGCAAGCTTTGGCTGATAGTTCATCACCAGGTCGCCGTGTTCGAGCGCGTTCGCCAGCTGGGTTTCGAGATCCCAGCCGGCCACCAGTTCATCCGCCTTGCGCGAGGTATAGACGACGCTCGGCTGTGAAGTCTTCCAGGCCTCGAGCAGTGCGATCTCGCTGCACTGCATCAGCTGCTCGGCGGTGCGCCCATGCGCCGGGAACATGCTGATGCCGATCGAGAGCCGCACATTCGCATGCTGTCCGCCGGCACTGAGCGGCTCCGAGCCCGTGCGCAGGATCTTGTTCGCCGCCAGCAGTGCGTGGCCTTCATTGCGCAGATTCGACAGCACGAAGACGAATTTGCGGTCGCCGAGCCTGGCAAAGTAATCGCCGGGACGGGAAACCTGCGACAGCTTGTTGCGAAGCTCGTCCAGCATCCGCGCCGCATTGGCGTGACCTGCGCTTGCGAACAATCGTTCCAGGTGATGCACGTAGACCATCAGCACGGCGATGCCATACAGGCGGCTCTCGCGTGCGGCGAGGCGGCTGTGGATCGCCTCGAGGCAATCTGCGTAGCCATTGCTTCCTGCCGAGATGGGCTGTGCGCTGTTCATGGTTTCAGTTCAGGTAGTACTCGGCCGGGTCGACGCCATAGGCGCCGGGTTCGAGTCCGGATTCGATCCACAGCGAGGCCTGGTCATCCGCCGTCGCGGACACCTGGTTCAGGTCCACGACCCGGTAGTCGGCCAGCGGCTTTTTTTCCGCATCGAGGATGATCATGACTTCCGGACGCAGGCGCCGGATCCGGCTCTGGGCCGTGACCACTGCGACCTCGCCGGTATTCAGCAGCACCAGCGTGCCGGTCGGGAATATGCCGATCGCCTGCGTGAATTGATCGACGATCTCCGCCTGGAAATCGATGCCCGCGAGCGCGCGCAACTGGCGAAGCGCCCCATAGGAAGATTGCGTGCTGGCATAGGGACGCGAGGTGATCATCGCGTCGTAGGTATCGACCACGCCCGCGATGCGTCCGTAGACGGGTATCTCGGCGCCTTTCAGTTTCGCCGGATAGCCCGAGCCGTTGTAGCGCTCGTGATGGTGCGCAACCATGTCGAGCACGCGGGCATCCACTTCGCCGGCTTTCTTCAGGAGCTCCATGCCGAGTTCGACGTGGCGTCGCATCAGTGCCATTTCAGCCGCGTCGAGCTTGCCGGGCTTGCTCAGCAGTTTTTCCGGAATCTGTGTCTTGCCGACATCAAGCAGCATCGCGCCGAGCGCCGCCACGCGCAGGCCGTCGCGATCGAGTCCGATTTCGCGCCCGAGCACGGTGGCCCAGACCGACGACGCCAGCGAATGCGAATAGAGGTAGCCGCCCTTGCGCCGGATGCGCATCAGGCAGGACATCGCGGCAGGATTGCGCAGCACGCTGTCCACCATCGGCTCGACCGCGTTCTCGAGTTTGTGGACATTCAGCTTGCCGGCACTGCGCAGTTCGCCCATCACTTCTTCGACCGAGGTGTAGACCGCGACGTGGATGCCGGAGGCCTGCTTGATCTCGTCCTTCAGCTCGCGCATCGCCTCCGCGGGCGGCCGCTCTGGGCGCGGCGCGGGCGGTGCATCCGCAACCGGCGCATCGTCTTCGACGCGGGTGTCGACGACGATCGACTGACAATGACTGCGCAGCGCCACGATCTCATCCTGGTTGCGGATGTAGAAGCCCTGGAACAGGAACGGGGTCTCCAGCCACGGGCGATCGAGTTCGGACACGTACATGCCGATTTCGAGCTCAGCGACTGCGATTTTCCTGTACCTGGACAAGCGGGTGCGATCCGGGGCCGACAGCGGGTTGCCGTGACAGTGACAAAACGGGCGCAAGACGAGCGTGACGCGGAGCGCAAAAAATATGACAAAACGGCCGGAACCGGCCGGTTCCGCGGGCCCGGGGGTCCGGCGGGCGTGGACCACCGGGTTTTGCGCGGGTTTCAAGCCAATTGCCCGCGGTCAATCGTCCATGGCGTGCTGGCCATGCGGCCCCTGCCCGCCGCGCAATCGAGGGTTGACCATGACGCATTTCCGGTTAGCCGCGGCATCGCTGTTGCTCATCGTTTCAACTGCCCAGGCGGCGGTGGAAGACGCGGTCTACGTCAGTTCATCCGCAGCCGGCTCCGGCAATACCGGCCTGACACCGCAAGCACCGGTCGCGTCGATCACGCAGGCCCTCGCCATCGCGGCGGCGAACGGGCGCCATCAGGTTCATGTCGCCGGCGGCACCTACGGCGCATTCACGATGGTCAATGGCATCGACATCATCGGTGGCTTCGACCAGCAGTTTCAGCTGCCGGTCGTGCCGACACCGGCCACGACCGCCATCGTGCAGGCGGCCACCATGGGCCTTTATGCGCTGGATGCCGCGATCGTCGCGCAAGGCATCACGCAGCCGACACGATTGTCCGGCCTCATGCTGCAGCAGCGCACGGCGTTACCGGGACGCAATTCCGTCGGGTTGCTGATCGTCTCCAGCTCGTCGGGGCTGACGGTCGAGAATCTCCAGATCATCGGCGCCGCGTCGATCGGCGCGGCGGCCAGTGGTTTCGCGGGATCCAGTGCTCCGCAGGCCGCGGCTCCGGCCGGCAGCGCCGGCCTCTTCGCCATGACGCGGGAAGGATGCAGCGACAGTTTCCGGGCCGGCGGCGCGGGCGCGATCCATAACGCTGGCGGAGTTACCGCGAATGGCGGCCAGGGCGGCGCGGGCGGTCGCCAATCCACTAGCTGCGGGATTTTTCCGAATGGCACAGCGACTGCCGGGCAGGCCGGTACGGCTGCGAGCAACGGAGGTGCAGGTGGTAGTGGCGCGCCGGCAAACTCCACGGCGGCAGGCGCGCATGGCGGCAATGGCACGACTCACGACGGCACCAGCGGCAACGGCGGGCGCGGCGGACACAGCGGCGCTGGCGCCGGTGGTCCCGGCGGCCACAGCATCGGAATACTGCGCAGCGCAGCGAGCGCGCCGGTACTGACGGCGATCACTTACAGCGGCGGTGCCGGTGGTGCGGGCGGCACCGGTGGTGCGGCGGCAGTGCAACCCGGCGCGGCCGGCCTGCCGAGCGGCGTGCACGGCGTGCTGGCCGCGAGCAACTGAGCATGCGCGCGCGACGTTGCGCCGGCGGCCTGGTGCTCGCGCTGCTGACCGCGGCGTCCGGCGCGGCGCCCGCGCTGCCGGAAGACGCCTTGCTCGGCGGCCTCGCAGGCGACCTGCGCGCGCCGCAACACCAGTGTGAATGGATCGCGGGCCAGTTCACGTCCATCGAATTGACGCTGTCCCTGTATCGCGAGGACCTCGCCGCGTTCTACGTGACGCTGGACGGACAGTCCCTCGGCGATTCTTCCTCGGGCTCAGTGCTGGCGATCGAGTTCGAGTCGCGCCGCACGGGACCCGGCAGTGCCGCGATCGCGCTCGACGGCACGCGGCTAGCCCCGCCGTCGGCGCTCGCGAAGGGTCGGCGCATCGACGTGGGATTCACCGATCGGGGCGGCGCCCGGCATCCGCTTTTCTGCGGACAGCTCGCCGTGCTCCGTGCCGATGCGACATCGCGCAGCATCGAGATCGTCGCGCTGATGCCGCGGAGCGGCAGCGAAGGACAGTCGAGCGCCCGGTTCACGAACATGAGCCTCGTCGACGTGCTGAAGCAGCAGGCCGAAGACGCCGGCCTCGCGATCGAAGTGCAGGATCGGCAGCGCCGCGAGAGACAGGCATCGGTCACGCGCGAACGGCTCGCCGCTTGGCCGTTCATGCGTTCCCTCGCGCGCCAATGTGGCTTTGATTTCGTGCTGCGCCCCGGCGGTGCGCTGCTCGCGACCGAGAGCGCCTTCGCGCCGCCGGCCAGGCAGGCCGAGGTCCGGAATGACTTAACCGTCGTGGAAATCGTCAAGCGGATTGCGCAGCACCTGGGTCACGGCGTCAATGCGCAGCTGACCGCACACTATCCGCCCATCCCGAAAACCAATGTCGTGCTCGACGAACCATTCATGGCGGCCGTCGCGGCGGCCTGGCGGATATCGGCCTGGTACGAACAAGGCGCGGTGTTTCTCGCGGAGGACGGCGTCTGGAACGCGCCACCCGCCGCCGCGACCCAGACCTCCGCCGGTGCCGACGAACTCTTCTGGCGCATCACGGCGACGGGCTCCGCAGGGCCACGGCGCTCATTCACGCGCCAGCCCGCCGACCCGGACGTCCGGCGGCAGAATGAGGAGCGCGTGCCGCTGCTCCAGACGACGCTGCTGCTCGGGCACGCGATGAAGGCGGTGTCACCGCCACGCTTCGAGCTCGCCGATCATGCGGCGATCGCCGCAGCGTTCGACCTCGCGATCTCCCGCCTCCGTCAATCCGCGGATCTGACGCCGGAGCGGCGCTTCCTGCTCGACTACGCGATGAGCCACCGCCCGACGCTCATTCACGCCTACCGGCTGCGGCCGGATGGCATCGGCGAACTCGGCCGGATCGGCCGCTGAACGACAGCCCGGTCGCACGGAACTCCGGCCGACACCCTCCGGTCGAAGCCCAAAGCCAGCGGAACCCGACGCAGTGCCGGCGACCTGCCTATACTGCCCGGGCCGTTGTTTGCGCTGGCTGCCAGTGAGGTTGACGTGAATATGAGATCGATTACGGGCAAGTTAACTCCAGGTCGCCGGAAAATCCCGCTCAGCGAATCGGCATTCGGCATTGCAGCGCTGGTGCTGTGCGTGCTGTTCGTGCACGCCTTCTATACGTTCATCGTCAATCCGCGCGCCGAGGCGAGCCTCGCCGCAGCGGCAGAGTTGGCGGAAACCAAGCAGCGGCAGACCACGCTGCGCTCGATCTTCGTCATCATCAAGGATCCTGAGCAGGAGACCGCATTCATCCTCGCGCTGTGGGCGACACTCCTGATCATCCGGCGCTGGCAGGCCGTGCGGCGCGACCGCGCCCTGCTCGAGCTGCCATTCATGGAATCGAAAGAGGGGTTGATGGTCCTGCCGCAGGATGTCCGCACCTGGAAGCGGCAGATCGAGAGCGTCGCGCCCGACCAGCAGAGACGATTGCTGCCGCGCGCCATGCTGCTCGCGCTCGATCGTTTTGAAGTGACGCGCAGCGTCCACGAGACGGCGGCCGCGGTCAATGAGGAATGCCAGACCGAGGCGCAAAGCCTCGATGCCGACAACTCGATGCTGCGATTCGTGGTCTGGGGCATCCCGGCGGTCGGCTTCATCGGCACGGCTCGCGGCATCGGCAACGCCTTGCAGGACGCCCAGAATGCGCTGCTCGGCGACATCTCCGGCGTCACCGCCGGCCTCGGCATCACCTTCAACGCCACGCTGACCGCGCTGACGCTCGCACTCCTGATGATGTTCCTGCTGCACCAGTTGCAGCACATCCAGGATCGCGTGGTGCTCGACACCAAGAACCAGATCGACCAGCGCCTGATCGCGCGCCTGCGCCTCGGCTGACCGGCAATAAAAAAAAGGCCGGCCCCTCGCGGAGCCGGCCCTGATGTCAACGGTCTTCGATCAGCGGGTCGCCCGGATCACCACGCGGCGATTGTTGGCGCGACCGTCCTCGGTATCGTTGGTGTCCACCGGACTCGACTCGCCCGCGCCGGTCGCGACCACCATCGACGCGCTCAGACCCTTGTCAATGAAGTACTGGCGCACCGACCCCGCACGTCGCTCTGCCAGACCCTGGTTGTAAGCATCCGAACCGACGCTGTCGGTGTGGCCCTCAATGGCGACCTTGGTGCCAGCGACAATGTCGGCCGGCCTGGTGCGGAGATCCGCAACGAGCTCGTCCAGCTTTCCACGGGTTTCGGCGGTCAACGCGTCAGAATCGAACTCAAATAACACGCCACGCAGCGTGATCTCCTTGAAGCAGCCGATTGAATCGACGGACACGCCCGCCGGCGTTCCCGGGCAACGGTCCTTGTCGTCCGTCACGCCGTCCTTGTCAGCGTCGCCCGGGGGCGGCGGCGGCGGCGGCGGGGGTGGCGGCGGAGGCGGAGGCGGCGGTGCGGCCGCCACCGGGGCCGGAGCCGGAGCCGCATCTTCGTGCCCGAAGTCCTTGCGGAACATCAGCCCGATGGTGCGCGGCTGGTTCGTCAGGAAGCCGACGCGCGCGACGCGCCCGCGCTCCTGGTCCAGTGCGAGCAAAGCGGTCTCGTCGCCGATGTTGGTGATGTAGAGCGCGGCCTCCCAGTCATCGGCCCGCACGCCGAAACGCAAGTTGCCGATGTCATACGCCGGCAACAGCGGGTCGAATGTAAAGGATGAGATCGTCGGGTCGCCGAAATCGCGGATGCCAAAAGTGCCGAAACCCGGAGCCTGATCGCCGTTCTGGGTGTATCGGTCGCCGACATGCTGGTAGCTACCAGTCACGAAGCCCTCGAGGG
>JANNHT010000152.1:0-4092 GCA_031404555.1 Gammaproteobacteria bacterium | reverse complement strand
GTGCTCGCATACTCCGGAGGCCTTGACACCTCGGTCATCGTCAAGTGGTTGCGGGATACCTACGACGCCGAAATCATCACCTTTGCCGCGGATATCGGCCAACAGGAGGCCCGTTCCTTACGACCCGACGAGTGCGACCGTGCGTGCGCGGATCAGCCGCCCAATTGGGACGACCGCCCGCGCACTGGCTCTGCCGAGCCGAACGAATATAATGAACCCACGAGTTCATGGGACGCCGTTCAGAGCAGGCGAAAGGCTTGGGCCAGTAGTTTTTCGGCCAGACTCGGCACGCAGTCTGGCCACATTGAAGGGGTCACCGAGGGCGCACGGCGGCGCAATGAATGGCATGGTCGTCGCCCACTGACAGACTTCCGGCGGGCACCGCGTCTCAAGGCGCAGGTGGAATCAGCGGAGGACGACAACGCCGCGAGCCAGTGCAGCCGGAGAGCAATGTGCTAGATGTACAGACTCGGACTGGCGCCAAGATCGGCCTGCGCCCTGGCCGCGCGAATCTGCTCCGCTGCCTGCGCGGATTCGCCGGCGAGCGATCTGATAACACCGCATTCGTGTGCCCGACCGACGATTCGTCGCAGCGAACGGCGATTACGTACGGGCAACTCGACCGCCGCGCACGCGCGATCGCCGCGTGCCTTCAAGACATGGATCTCACGGGCCAGCGCGTCATACTTGCTTATCCGCCCGGCCTCGAATTCATCGCGGCGTTCTTCGGCGCGCTCTACGCGGGCTGCGTTGCCGTCCCTACTTACCTGCCGCGCCACCGCACGCGCAATCGATTCGAGGCACTCGCCGCCGACTCCAGCGCGTCGGTCGCGCTCGGCACTGCGGGTACTATCGCCCAGTTCAAGGCGATGACCGGCCGGGCCGCGGGGATTCCGTGGCTTGCCACGGACGAAATCGCCGACGTCCACGCCGAAGACTGGGTCGAGTACGACCCAGCCCGGGATTCCCTCGCGATGATCCAGTACACGTCCGGCTCCACCCGCCGGCCGAAGGGCGCCATGCTGAGTCATGCCAATCTCATCGAAAATACACGCGCGATCAGCGAAGTCTTCGAAGTTCGGGACAACAGCACGGCCGTTGTCTGGCTTCCGCCGTACCACGACATGGGGCTAGTCGGCGGCGTCCTGACGCCGGTTTTTTTCGGCATGACCATCATCTTGATGGCCCCCGCGACGTTCCTCAAAAGTCCCTTCCTCTGGCTGGACGCGATCAGCAAATCCGGCGCAACGATTTCCGGCGGACCCAACTTCGCCTACGATCTCTGTGTTCGCAAGACTACGGCGGAGCAACGCGCAACCCTCGACCTCTCCTCCTGGTCCCTCGCTTTCATCGGCGCCGAGGTGGTCCGGCCGGCGACGCTCGACCGTTTCGCCGAAACCTTCACCCAATGCGGATTCAGCCGCGCGGCTTTCTACCCGTGCTACGGTCTGGCGGAGGCAACACTCATGGTCACGGGACCGAAATCCGGCACCGGTGCCGCCGTGCGCGCGTTCAGCGACAAGGCTCTCTCGCAGGGTCGCGTCGAGCCGCTGCCCGACACCGCGCCGCATGCCCGACGTCTCGTCGGATGCGGTGCGCCCGTCGGTTCGCTTCGCCTTGCCATCGTCGATACACAAACCCTGGCGCCTGCCGGACCCGACGAAGTAGGCGAAATCTGGGTCGCCGGCGAATCCGTCGGCCAGGGTTACTGGCAGGACCCGCAAAGTACGGCGACCACGTTCAACGCTCGGCGAAGTGATAACGGCGACGGCCCGTACCTGCGCACCGGCGATCTTGGCTTCCTCCACGAGGGTCAGCTCTACATCACCGGCAGGCTCGATGATCTCATCATCGTGCGCGGGCTCAACCATCATCCTCAGGACATCGAAGCCACGGCGCGCGAAAGCCACCCGTTGCTCGCATCCGGCCTTGGCGCCGCATTCGCGGTCGACGAGGGAGGCACTCAGCGCCTAGTGCTCGTGCACGAGAGCGAGCGCGACGGCAGCCGTGACCTGGCGCCGGTCGTCGATGCCGTCCGGGCTGCGGTCCTCGAAGAGCATGGCCTGGCGCTCGACACCGTGGTGTTGATCCGCTCCGGCACGATTGCGAAGACGAGCAGCGGCAAAGTCCAGCGCCTCGCCAGCCGCGCCGCCTTCCTCGCCGGCCAGCTCAAGGCGCTCGATCCGCACCGCCCCCGGACAAGTCCCTCAACTTCGATATTGCCGGCGCAGTCCGCCGCGTTCGCCGCCGTGTGCCAGCACGCGCTGGCGAAGTCCGGCTCCGGCCTTGCGGACCTCACGCCCGAAACGCCGATCTCGGCGCTCGGTCTCGATTCGCTGCAGCGGGTCGAACTCGTGGCCGCGCTCGACGCAAGTTTCGGCCGGCATCTGCCGGACACCGTTTTCAGCCAAACGACGACAATCGGCGACCTCGCAGCCGCCGTTCAGAAGCATCTGATCGATCATCCGCACAGCGACGCCCCCGAGAGGGAAATCCCCTCAGCGAACTACGACGTCACGCTCTTTCCCGAATACCTCGAGCTCAAGCGCTACGAGCGCATGCTATTGGCCGTCGCCGAAAGCAATCCCTACTTCCGTGTTGACGAGGGCGCGGGAATGCACGCGTCGGGCATGGGCGGCATCGCCCACATTGACGGGCGCGAGGTGGCAAACTTCTGCGCCTACGACTACGTTGGCATGGCGCGCGACCCGTTCGTCACCGCCGCAACCAAGGTTGCGATCGATCATTACGGAACCGGCGCCGGCGCAAGCCGCCTCGTCTCGGGCGAAAAGAAGATCCATCGCGACCTCGAAACTGCGCTCGCCGGGTTCCTTGGCACACCCGCGTCGATCGTCTTCGTCTCCGGGCACGCGACCAACGTGACGACGATCGGCCATTTGATGGGCTTGGGAGACCTCATCGTCCACGACATTCTCGCCCACAACTCGATCCTGCAGGGCGCACGGCTGTCGGGCGCGACGACCCGTGGCTTCGCGCACAACAACTGGCGCGCGCTCGACGCGCTGCTCTCCGGCATCCGCCACGGCTACCGCCGTGTGCTGATCGCGATCGAAGGCGTCTACAGCATGGACGGCGACCTTCCCGACCTCGCGCGCTTCGTCGAAGTCAAGAAAAAGCATCGCGCGATGCTGCTCGTCGACGAGGCCCATTCGCTGGGAACGTTGGGTCGTTCTGGACGCGGTATTGGCGAGCACGCCGACATCGATCGTTCCGATGTCGAGCTTTGGATGGGCACGCTCTCCAAGTCGCTCGCGAGCTGCGGCGGCTACATTGCGGGTTCGGCCGCGCTCGTCGAATACCTCAAGTACACCGCTCCCGGTTTCGTCTACAGCGTCGGCATCTCGCCGCCCAACGCGGCCGCCGCGCTCGCGGCCCTGACGCTACTGCGGCGCGAACCCGAGCGCGTCACCCGGCTCCGTGAGCTGTCGGGACTCTTCCTCGCCTGCGCCCGCGAGCGCGGCCTCAACACCGGTCTTTCCGGCGGAACCCCGGTCATTCCGGTCATCATCGGCAGTTCGGTCAAATGCCTGCTGCTTTCCCGGGCCCTCTTCAGTCGCGGTATCATCGTCCAGCCGATCATCCATCCCGCGGTTCCCGAGCGCGCGGCACGCCTGCGGCTGTTCATCACCACCAATCACACCGAAGCGCAGATCATGAACGTGGTAGGTGCCATCGTCGAGGAGCTCGCAAAACTCTAGCGCGACGACCGCGTTCGTCGCGTGGTCTCGTTGCGCCACGAAATGCCGAATTCCGAACACGCGATCGTCGTCGATCAGCTGTGCAAGCGCTACGGTACTCTGCTGGCCGTCGACAGCGTTTCGTTCACCGTCGCGAAAGGCGAGGTGTTCGCGTTCCTCGGTCCCAATGGCGCCGGCAAGAGCACCACGGCCGAGATCATCGAGACCATCCGTGCGCCGACGTCCGGAAGGGTCACCGTGCTCGGGATGGACGTCACCAGCTCGAAGGCAAAAATCGTCCGGCGGATCGGCGTGCTCCCGCAGGACTTCAGCTCGTTCGACCGGATCACCGTGCGCGAGAGCCTTTCGTACTATGCGCGGGTGTTCGGCTGCG
>JANNHT010000151.1:0-20598 GCA_031404555.1 Gammaproteobacteria bacterium | reverse complement strand
GAACCGCTCGTGCTGGTGGCGCTCGCGGCTGCGACCCTCGTCGAGATTGCCGCGTACTACATCCCGGGAGTGGATCACGTGCTCGATGTGATCGGGGCGCCCGTCGCCATCACGGCCGGCATCATCGCGGCGGCGGGCGTGATGGTCGGGCTGCCCGACTGGGCCCGCTGGTTCACCGCGATCGCCGCGGGTGGCGTTCTCACGACCACCGGCCACGCATTGAATGCGTTCGGCCGCGCGAAGACCGGCATCGTCTCCGGCGGCTTCGGCAATCCGGTGTACTCGACCGCGGAACTCGGCGCCTCGGTGTTGCTCGCTGCCCTGGCGTTCCTGCTGCCCTTCCTCGCGATCGTCGCGCTGCTCGTGATCGTCGCGGTCGCGCTGCAACGCTGGCGCCGGCGCCGGGTCTGACTGACATGCATCGTGGACCGCGAATCGTCGCTTCGGTACTGACGGCCCTGGCCCTGGCGTGGCTGCCCTCCGCCCGCGCGGCCGAGAAGCTCGAGATCGAGTTCACGGGCGTCGAAGACGACCTCCTTGAGAACGTGAAGGCGCTCTCCAGCCTGCACCGCCTCGCGCGTTCCGAATCGCTCGACGAGGACATGATCGCGCGGCTCGTGCAGCGAGCGCCCGGCGAGGCGCGCACTGCGCTGCGTCCGTACGGTTTCTACGAGCCAAAGGTCGAGACCGGCCTCGCGCGCGAAGGCGACACCTGGCGCGCGCGGGTCGCCATCGATCCGGGGCCACCGGTGATCCTCGTCGAGCAACAGGTCGAGGTCACGGGCGTCGGCCGCGACGAAAAACTGCTGCAGAGAGTCGTCGCCTCGTCCTCGCTCGCGACCGGAAAGCGGCTGAGTCACCCCGACTACGACCGGTTGAAGGGCGAGTTGCAGCGGGCAGCAGCCGCCAACGGCTATTTGGACGCCGTCTTCACGCGCGGCGACCTCGTCGTCGACCCGCTGGCGCGCGAGGCCCGCGCCTTCATCACGCTCGACACCGGCGAGCGCTATCGCTTCGGCCCGACCACCATCGAGCAGGATTTCCTGGATCCGGAGCTGGTCAATCGCTACCTGCGTTACCGCGAGGGTGAATGGTTCGACTCGGCAGCGTTGCTCCGCACGCAGTTCGCGCTGGACGACTCACAGTACTACGCCGTCGTCGAGGTGGCGCCGCAGGAACGCGACCGCGAGCGGCGGATCGTTCCGATCCGGATCACGTCGCAGGCCAACAAGAGGAATGTCTACACGATCGCCGCCGGCTACGCGACCGACACCGGCGCCCGCGGCACGCTCGGCTGGGAGGACCGGCGCGTCAACCGGCGCGGGCACCGCATGCGCGCCGAGATCCGCGGTTCGGAACTCGACGAGTCCGTGCGCCTGGCCTACGTGATTCCCTGGACCGATCCCGCGCTCGAAAAGCTGTCCTTCGAGCTGCGCGGTTTCGACGAGCGGCGAGCCGACGTCGAGACTTCGGGCGGCAGCTTCAAAGTCGGCCTCACCCAGGTGCGTGGCCGATGGCAGCGCGTGCTCTCGGTCACGGCCGACGTGACGACAGACAAGGTGATCTCCGCGACCGGCGACTCGACCGAGATCTCGGAATCCCAGAGCCAGCTCCTCGTGCCGGGAATCTCTTACGCGCGCCTTCCGCAGGGATTCCTCGGCGTCAATGCGATCCCGCGCGGCTTCCAGGTCGAGCTCGTCGCCTCCTCGACCGGGCTCGGTTCCGACACCGATTTCACCCGCATCGTCGTGCGCGACGAACGCCGCTTCCGGCTGGCCGACCGCTGGCACTTGCAGCTGCGTGCCGAGATCGGCGCGAGCGCGGTCGGGGACTTCCAGGAACTGCCGGCGCAGTACCGCTTCTTTGCCGGCGGCGATCGCAGCGTGCGCGGCTACGGATACGAAGACCTGTCGCCGATCGACGAGGAAGGCAACCGCATCGGCGGGCGGCACCTGATGACGGGCAGCATCGAGCTGCAGCGCGACCTTCCGCGAAACTTCGTCGCGGCCGTGTTCATGGACGGCGGCAATGCGATCGACAACTTCGGTGACCCGCTCGAGTACTCCGCCGGCATCGGCCTGCGCTATCGCCTGCCGTTCCTGAGCATCGGCATCGATGTCGCGCAGTCGATCTCGGATTCCAGCCGCAGCCCGCGCGTGCACCTCAATTTCACGCCGGAGTTCTGAGATGCGCTGGCCGGCAAGGCGATGGTTGCGAGTGATGCTCACGGTGGCGCTGCCTATCGTGCTCGCGCTCGGCGCAGCGTTTACCTGGCTCGTCACGACGGAAGCCGGCCTGCGGCAAGCGATCGCAATGGTCGAGTCGCTCGATAGCGTCAGCATCCGGGTGACCGGCGCGCGCGGCCGCCTGATCGGGCCCCTCAGTGCGGATGCCGTCGATATCGAGCATGAAGCCGCGATCGTCCGCGTCTCCGATTTCGTCGCGGACTACGAACCGAGCGAGATATTCGCCGGGAGGATCTCGGCCGAAGGCCTGCGCGCGGAATCGGTGACCGTGCAGTTGCGCGAACACGAGCGACGCTCGACGGAGCCGGCGTTCCTGCCGGGCTGGCTGACGATCTCGCTCGATGAAGCGAGCGTCGGCAGCCTCGCCATCCGGACGATCTCAGGCACCGAACTTCGCCTCGCGCCGGTCACCGCTTCCGTGACGATGACCCGATCGAAGATCGAGTTCGAGGGGCTCGCGGCCGATGCGCCGAACTGGTCCGTCGCCGGCGCGAGCGGGCTCGTGCTCGCGCGCGAGCCGCTCGCCCTCCAGGCCAATGCGGCCTGGTCCGTTCTGAATACGCGCGAGATCGCTGGCGTACTGCGCGCGATGGGTAATCTCGATAGGCTGCTCGTCGAGGCGCATTTCGCCGCGCCGGCAATTGGACGCGCGGACCTCGAGCTGACCGACCTCGTGAGCGGCCTGCACTGGCGCGGCAAAGCCGCGATCGAGACGCTCGACCTGGCACGGTGGATCAAGGACCCGCCATTCGGACCGCTGCGCGGCGAGTTCGACGTCAGCGGCGACGTCAGGCAGTACGCCGCCAGCGGTGTCGTCAAGGGAAATGGCCTGCCGGCCGCGGGCGCAGAGCTGGACGCCGCCGCTTCGTACGCCGACCAGCTGGTCACGATCGAGAAACTGGTGATGATCGAGGACGGCGGCGCCGAAGTCCGGCTCGACGGCACGTTCGCAGTTCGGGAAGAGCCGGCATTCGACCTGCACGCTTCCTGGACGAAGCTGCGCTGGCCGCTCACCGGCAGTGCGGTCCTGCACTCGCCGCGCGGGGAAGCGGATCTGCGCGGCTGGCGCGAATTCGACTACCAGCTGGCCGGCGATTTCACGCCGCGAGAACTGCCACCGGTTTCAGGAGGCGCCTCCGGGCGTTTCGCTTCGGAAGAAATCACGGTCACCGAGTCCGCCTGGCGCACGCTCGATGGCCGGATCACGGCCAAAGGCTCTCTCGGCCGCGGTGACCAACCTGCCTGGGCACTCGAAGCGCGCGCGCGGGGAATCAACCCGGCGGGCATTCGCCGCGAGCTGCCGGGGCGGCTCGACTTCGATTTCCGCGGCAATGGTTCCGGATTCGGCAATGACGCGCCCTGGGTCGTCACGATCGCCAACCTGCGCGGACGCTTTCGCGGGCAGGCGGCCGGCGGCGGCGGCACCGTCCGGAATGCAACCGATCGAATGGAGTTCGAAAGCGTCGCGCTGACGCTTGGCACGGCGCGCCTGCAACTCGACGGCGCGCTCGGCGAGGGCCGCGAACTGGAAGGACAACTGGTCGCGGACGACCTGTCCGCCCTGCTCCCGGAGCTCGGTGGCCGGGTCGACGCGACACTGCGGCTGCGCGAACGCAGCTGGTCGCTCGCGATGACCGCCCACGATCTCGCCTGGGGCAGCCATCGCGCGACCATCCTGTCCGGTGATGCGCACGTCGATCTCGACGATCGCGAATTCTCCTGGGTGCGCCTGCGTTCGAACGGCCTCGTGATCGCGGGTTTCGCGCTGACGGACACCCGCCTCTCCCTCGACGGACTGCTGCGGGACCACGCCGTCGAGTTCCGCGTCGGCGCGGGTGAAGACGCCGTCACCGTGAGCGGGCGCGGCGCATACGTGGATTCGCGTTTCACACTCCGGATGCAGGACGTCACCGCGACGGGCCCGCGGACCCCAACCTGGAAACTCGATTCGCCATCGCGCCTCGCCGTGTCCGCCCGCGACGCCGAACTGGAGCCCGCCTGCATCGTCGCCGGCGCGCGCCGGATCTGCGTCGAAGGCCGCTGGAATGACACCGGCAACTGGTCGTTTCGCGGCAGGACCGAGAACTTCCCGCTCGACACGCTCAGCGTGAAGGCGCCCGGCGCCGTGCGCTATCACGGCCTGCTCTCGATCGATGCGCGGGCATCCGCGCGCTCTGGCGAGCCCTGGCTCGCGGACGCCCATGCGGACATCCGTGATGGCGTGCTCGAATACGAATCGGCGAGCGGCAAGACGCACACGGTGCCGATGGGCCGCACCACGCTCGCCATCACGAGCACGGCCGAGCGCCACTCGCTCGACCTGCGAGTGTTCGACGCGGCGGACACCTCGCTGACAGCGGAACTCGTGGCAACCCGGGCCGCGGGCCTGCCGCTCGGCGAACTGCCGGTGACCGGCAAGCTGCACGGCGCGACTCAGCAACTCGGACTGTTGCCGCTCCTCTTCACCGGGATCGACCAGGCGGCAGGCATCGTGCAACTCGATCTCGACGTGTCCGGCCGGCTCACGGCGCCGGAACTCGCGGGCCAGGTGCGGCTGTCGCGCGGCGCGCTCGATTTCTACCAGGCGAATCTGCGGCTGCGCGAACTCGAGGCGACCGTCGCGCTCCAGCGCCAGTTGCTCGAACTTAAGGCGACCGGCAAGGCCGGTGGCGGCACGATGGCGCTCGACGGCCGCTTCGGCTGGCAGGAGCGGCGCGTCAGCGGCGTGCTCACGATGAAGGGCGAGCGCCTGCTGCTGGCTGACGTTCCCGAGGCGAAGGTGTTCGCATCGCCCGATCTGCGCTTCGCGCTCGACGACCGGCACATTGCGGTGACGGGAACAATCACGATCCCCGAAGCCAGCATCACGCCGGCCGAAACCGCAGGCGCCGTGCTGGTGTCGACGGACGAGCGCGTCCTGCGGCCGGAGCTCGAGGATGGCGGCGAGCGCGGCTTCCAGGTCGAGAGCGACGTGCGCATCGTCCTCGGCGACAAGGTCCACCTCGACGCCTACGGACTGACCGGGCGCATCGGCGGCAGCGTGCACACGCGGACCGCGCCACAGCAGGCGACGGTCGCGAGCGGCGAGTTCCAGGTGCGCGAAGGCGAGTATCGCGCCTACACGCGCGAGCTCAAGGTCGAGCGCGGGCGCCTGCTTTTCACCGGCGGCCCGGTGACGGATCCGGGCATCGACCTGCGCGCCTCGCAGCGCGTCGATGCGCACACCGTCGGCGTCATCGCGCGCGGGCGGTTACGCCAGCCGCAGCTCACGCTGTTCTCGGAGCCGCCCCTGCCGCAGGCGCAGATCGCATCACTGCTGATCGTCGGGCGTTCGCTCGACAACCTGCAGGACGACGATCGCGATGCGCTCGCCTCCCAGGAAGCGAGCCTCGCCGCACAGGGCGGCGCCTACCTGGCAGGCCGGCTCGGCAAGTACGTCGGACTCGACGAGGCCGGCATCGTCCAGGACAGCGACGAAGGCTCAGCGCTCGTGCTCGGCAAGTACCTGTCGCCGCGGCTCTACGTGAGCTACGGCATCTCGCTCGTGGACCAGATCAACACTCTGAAGCTCCGCTACACGATCGGCGACCGCTGGGTCATCTCGGCGGAGGCCGGCCGCGAAGCCGCGCTCGACATCGAGTACAGCATCGAGCAGTGAGTGCTTGACGGCGTGTGCATAATTATGCACACTGTCTGCACGTTTATGCACACACAATCCCGGACCAACGGCGACGACGCCACGACGCGGCGCGAGGCGCTGCGCCGCATCATCTCGCGCGCGCCGGTCGGGCGGCAGGAGGACCTCGTCCGCCTGCTCGGCAAGGCGGGCCATCACGCGACCCAATCGAGCATCAGCCGCGACCTGCGCGAGCTCGGCGTCGCGAAACGCGGCGACCGCTATGTGCTGCCGGACGAATCGGCGCCGGCGCTCGAGGACTTTTCGACGGTCGCGGCCTTTGTCCGCGATGTCCGCCCCGCCGGCCCCAGCCTCACGGTGATCCGCACGACCGCGGGCGCCGCGCAGAGCGTCGCGATCGTGCTCGACCGCGCCGACTGGCCCGACGTCGTCGGCACGCTGTCGGGCGACGACACGATCTTCGTCGCGACTGCAGGAGCCGCCGCACAGCGCCGCCTGCTCGCCCGCCTGCACGACAAACTCCGAGTCTGAAACCGACATGCCCTACCCTTCCGCGGGCGCGGACGCGCCCATCCTGCTCGCATTCTCCGGCGGCCTCGACACGTCCTTCTGCGTGCCCTGGCTGAAGGAAACCACCGGGCGTCCGGTCGTCACAGTCACCGTCGACACCGGCGGGATCGATGTCGCGGCGGCGAAACAGCTCGCCGCGCGCGCGGCCGCGCTCGGCGCGGCTGCGCATCACCTCGTGGATGCGCGCAGCGAGTATTTCGAGCGCGTACTGAAGTGGCTCCTGATCGGCAACGTGCGCCGCGGCCAGCTCTACCCGCTCTGCGTCGGTGCCGAGCGCTCGATCCAGGCGCAGACGGTTGCTGCGATGGCGAAAAAGCTCGGAAGCGGCACGGTCGCGCACGGCTGCACCGCGGCGGGCAACGACCAGGTCCGGTTCGAGGTCGCGTTGCGCACGCTCGCGCCCGGTCTCGAGATCCTGGCGCCGGTGCGCGACCGCGCATTCAAGCGGCCGGAACAGCTCGCCTATCTCGAAGAGCGGAAGCTGCCGGTACCGCCACACGGCGCGGCCTACTCGACCAATCGCGGCCTCTGGGGCGTGACGATCGGCGGGCGCGAAACGCTCACCTCCGCCGGCAGCATCCCGGAATCCGCCTGGGTGCTGTCATCGCAGGCATTCGAGAAGCCGCGTGAGCTACGCCGCATCGCCATCGGGTTCGAGCGTGGCATTCCCGCTTCGCTCGACGGCAAGGCGCTGGATCCGGTTTCGCTGATCGAGCAGCTCGAGGCGGCGGCCGCACCCTACGGCATCGGCCGCGGCATCCATCTCGGCGACACGATCATCGGCACGAAAGGCCGGGTCGCATTCGAGGCGCCGGCCGCAGCCGTGCTGATCGAGGCGCATCGCGAGCTCGAGAAGCTCGTGCTCGGCCAGCGCCAGCAGCGGGTCAAGGACCTGGTCGCCGCCGCCTATGGCGACCTCGTGCATGAAGGCCAGAACCTCGATCCCGTGTGCCGCGACATCGAGGCGCTCTTCGCCTCGTCGCAGTCGCGCGTCAGCGGGACGGTCACCGTGCTTCTGCGCCCAGGCTCCGCCTTCGTCGAAGGCGTGCAGTCCGTCCATTCGCTGATGGCCGCCGGCAAAGGCGTCTACGGCGAGTCGGCCGGAGAATGGACCGCGGAAGACGCCCGCGGCTTTTCAAGGATGTTGTCATTGCCGGGCGTGTTCTGGACACGCGCCGGCGGCGAGGACCGGAACACATGATGAAGTCGATCATCGTCGACAAGATCGCCTCGGTAACGCAAGCCTGTGGCCTTAAGCACGAGGTGCGCATCTCGACCGACATTCCCTGTGAGGAAGGCATCGTCCTCGCGGTCGAGATCCTGACCGACAAGGCGCAGTACAACACGCTCGAACTGACGAGCGGGCGCATGGCCAAGGTCGCGCGCGGCAACGTCGTTGTCGGCGCGCTCGGGCACCGCAAGGCGCTGTTCGGTTATTCCGGCCACCTGCCCGAGAAGGTCGCGGCCGGCGACGTGATCCAGATGCTGAACATCGGCGGCGTCCTCGGCGTCTGCGATTCCGCGAACCCGGAGAAGGGCCGGCCATTCGACTGCCGCGTGCTTGGCGTCGTGCTGCACTTCCCCTATCTCGGCGAGCGCATCGGCGTGCCGGCACGCGTCGGCATGCGACGCTTCGACCAGGCCGCGACACTCGATGCGGGCAGCGTGCCGATCGTCGCGCTCGCCGGCTCCTGCATGGAGGCCGGCAAGACCGCGGCCGCCTGCGCGATGATCTCGCGCATGCGTCATCGCGGGCTCACGATTGACGCATTCAAGGCGACGGGCGTTTCGCTCCGGCGCGACATCCTCGCGATGGAGGACTCCGGCGCGCGGCGCACGGCGATCTTCACCGACTTCGGTGTCGTGACGACGACAGCGAAGAACGGGCCGGCGCTGACGCGCACGATGCTGACCGAAATGGCGACCGGCAAGCCGGATGTCATCGTCTTCGAGCTCGGCGACGGCATCCTCGGCGCCTATGGCGTCGAGGCGATCCTCGAAGCGCCGGACATCAAGAAGGCTCTGACCGCGGTCGTGCTGTCGGCGAACGATCCGGTCGCGGCCTGGGGCGGCGTGAAACTCCTGCGCGAGCGCTTCGGCATCGAGCCCGCGGTCGTCACCGGACCCTCCACCGACAATTCGGTCGGCGTCGACATCATCCGCGAGCAGCTCGGCGTGCCGGCCTTCAACGCGCTGACGGCGGGCGCCGCGCTCGGCGACTGCGTCATCGCGGCCACGGGACTGGAAGGCACGGCGCTCGCGAAGGAGCAGGCCCTGTGAGCGCGCGCACACCGGCCTTCATCCTGGGCGGCACCGGTTACGTCGCGGGCGAACTGCTGCGCCTGACGCTCGCGCACCCGCGCCTCGAACTCGCCGCGATCGCGTCGGACAGCCAGCCCGGCGAACCGGTTGCGAAGGCTTTCCCCCACCTCTCCGCTGCGCTCGGCGATCTCGCCTATGTCTCCATCGAGGACGCGACGGACCTCATTGCGAAGCAGCCACGCTCCGCGGTGCTCGCCGCGGCGCCGCACGGCGTCTCGCACACGCTGATCGACTCGATCCTGGCGCGGGCCGAGGCGGCGGGTGCGAAACCCTCGGTCGTCGACATCTCGGCCGACTACCGTTTCGCCGATCTCGGCGAGTACGAACGCATCTACGGCCATCCCCACGGCGCGCCGAAACGCGCGAGCCAATTCACCTGTGCGGTGCCCGAGCACCTCGACCGCGCGCCGACGCCGCATGTCGCGCACCCGGGCTGCTTCAGCACGGCGACGCTGCTCGCCTCCGTGCCGCTCCTCGCGCTCGACCTAGTCGAGCCGCAAATCTTCGTCTCCGCGGTGACGGGCTCGACCGGCGCGGGCCGGAGCCCGATCCCTGGAACGCATCATCCGTCACGCCACTCCGACCTGTATTCCTACGGCGCGCTGACCCATCGCCACGGCGCGGAGATCACCGCCCTCGCCCGCGCCGCCGCCGGCCGCGAGGGGCGTTTCGCCTTCGTGCCGCACTCCGGACCCTTCGCCCGCGGAATCCACGCCACCGTACAGGCGAAACTGAAGAAGCCGCTCGACACAGCGGGTGCGATCGCCGCGCTCAGGAAGTTCTACGACGGGCGCCCGTTCGTGCAGGTGCAGTCGGAGCCGCCGCGCATCAAGGACGTCGTCTCGAGCAACTACGCGCGGCTCTCCGCGGCCGCAGATGGCAACACGATCGTCGTGATGTCGGTCGTCGACAACCTCGTCAAGGGCGCGGCCGGCGGCGCCATCCAGTGGATGAACCGCCTGCTCGGCTTCGACGAGACCGACGGGCTAACCGCACCGGCGCCCGGCTGGACCTGAACACGGTGGACCATCTCGCCCCGGTCTTTGCGCGGTTCCCGATCGAGGTCGACTCGGCGGAGGATGTCTGGCTGGTCACGAAGGACGGCCGGCGCATCCTCGACCTGTACGGCGGCCATGCGGTCGCGGCACTCGGCTACGGACACCCGGGCTGGATCGCCGCGCTTGAGCGCCAGGCGCGCAGCGTCGTGTTCCAGAGCAATGCCGTGCCGATGGATGTCAGGAGCCGTGCCGCGCGCCGCCTCGTCGAGTTCTCCGGGCTGCCGCTGCCTACCGTCTTCTTCGTCAACACCGGCGCGGAGGCGAATGAAAATGCGCTGAAGCTTGCCTGCCGGATCACCGGCCGCAGCGAAATCGTCGCGCTCGAGGGCAGTTTCCACGGCCGCACGGCCGCCGCGGGCGCCGTCACCTGGGGCGCCGCGGCGAAGTGGTACGGGTTTCCGCGCACGCCGTTCGACGTTACCTTCCTTCCGCGCCGCGATGCCGCCGCGCTCGAGCGCGGCATCACGGAGGCGACCGCGGCCGTCATCGTCGAGCCCGTGCAGGGCGTCGGCGGCGCCTTCGACATGGGCCGTGAGTATCTCGCGGCGATTCGCCGGCGCTGCGATGCATCCGGCGCGGTCCTGATCTTCGACGAAGTGCAGTGCGGCATGGGCCGAACCGGCCATCCGTTCGCGGCCAACCTCTACGGCGTCGTGCCCGACATGATCACGACCGCGAAGGCGCTCGGCGCCGGATTCCCGGTCGGTGCACTCCTCACCGGCGAGCGCGCGAGCGCCGTGCTGAAGCCCGACGTGCTCGGCACGACATTCGGCGGCGGCCCGCTCGCCTGCGCCGTCGTCCTGGCGGTCATCGAGGCGATCGAATCCGGAAAGCTGCTGGAGAACGTGCGCAGGGTTTCGCAGCGTATCCGCGAGACCTGCACAGTCGGCCCGGTGACGGGAACCCAGGGCGAAGGGTTCCTGCTCGGCCTCAGGACCCGCATGCCGGCGAGCGAGTTGCAGTCGAAGCTGCTCGCGCGCGGCATCCTCGCCGGCACGAGCGCGGACCCGAACGTGCTTCGCCTGTTGCCGCCCTTCACGCTCGGCGATTCGCACGTCGACCTGCTGCGCGATGCGCTGCTGGACGTCGCGGCATGAAGAACTTCCTCGACCTGGCGGATTTCAGCCGCGACGAAATCCAGGACCTGCTCGCGCTCGCCGACCGGCTGCGCGAGCGCCCGGAGCCAGCCGCGCTCTCCGGGCGCGTGCTCGGACTCCTGTTCATGAACCCGTCGCTGCGCACGCTGGCGTCGATGCGCGTCGCAATGTCCCGGCTCGGCGGCGAATCCGTCGTAATCACACCCGGTGCCGGCAGCTGGAACCTCGAGACGCGCAGCGGCGTCACAATGACCGGCACGGCGGCCGAGCACATCCGCGAGGCGATCCCGGTGCTCGATTCGTATTGCGATGCGCTCGGCGTCCGCTCGTTTGCCGAGGGGCGGGATCTCGCGGCCGACCTCGGCGAGCGCACGTTCGCCTCGATCGCCTCGCTCTGCCGCCATCCGCTGATCAACCTGGAATCCTCCGCCAATCACCCCTGCCAGGCGCTTGCGGACTGGAAAACGCTCGACGATCTCGGCGTGCCGAAGCGCGGCCGCCTCGTGCTGTCCTGGGCGAACCACCCGCGCGCCCTGCCGCTCGCGGTGCCGGCGGCCGTGTCGCAGATGGCGGCATCGCGCGGCATGGATGTAATCGTGCTGCGGCCGCAGGGCTACGCGCTGCCGGCGCCGTTGATGGACAAGGCCCGTCGCGCCGCGGCCGAATCCGGCGGCAGCATCAGCGAGACGGACGACCGAGACGCGGCGCTCGCCGGCGCCCACGTCGTTTACGCGAAGGAATGGGGATCGACCGAGCACTACGGCGACGCCGAGGCCGATGCGCGGGCCCGCGCCGCGCTCTCCGACTGGATGCTGACGGAATCCTGGTTCACCCGGACCGCGCCCGGCTGCCACCTGATGCACTGCCTGCCGGTACGCCGCAACGTCGCCGTCGCGGACGAGCTCCTGGACGGACTGCGGAGCCGTGTCCTCCAGCAGGCGCAGAACCGCCTGACGGTCCAGATGGCAGTACTCTATCGGCTGCTCGGCGGCGGCTCCGCCCGGCTTCATTGACGCAAGGAGCGTTCGAGAGATGGTGATTCATCGCATTGACCAGACCGCCGTGATCGCGGCGCTACGGGGCGCAGCGCCCTACATCCGCCTCTACAAGGGCAAGATCTTCGTGATCAAGGCCGGTGGCGCCGTGTTCGGCGACGTCGCGGGCACGCGCGCGCTGGTCGAGCAGATCGCGATCCTGCATCACCTCGGCATCCGCGTCGTGCTGGTCCACGGCGGCGGACCGCAGCTCGACGAGATGCAGCGCTCACTCGGCATCGAGCCGCGGATGATCAAGGGGCGTCGAGTGACCGACGACCGCTCGATCGACGCGACCACGATGGTGCTGAACGGCCTGATCAACACGCGCATCCTCGCCTCCTGTCGCGAGCTCGGCATCGACGCGATCGGGCTGTCGGGCGTGGACGCGGGGCTGGTGCGCGCGAACCGCCGCCCGCCGGTGCAGGTGGACGGCCAGTCCGTGGACTACGGCTATGTCGGCGACATCGTGTCGATCGACACGACGGTGCTCCGCAAGCAGCTCGACGCGGGGCTGATGCCAGTCGTGAGCCCGATCTCGTCGGATGACTCCGGGCTTGTGCTCAATATCAATGCAGACACGGTCGCCGCCTCGATTGGCGCCGCGCTCGGCGCGGAGAAACTGATCCTCTGCACCGGCGCGCCTGGCATCCACGCGCGCGCCGACGACGCGCGCTCGCTCGTGTCGTACACCGATCTCGCCGGGCTCCGGCGCCTCGAACAGGCCGGCAGCCTCGGCGGCGGCATGCTGCCGAAGGCCTCCGCGATCGAGTCTGCGATCCGCGGCGGCGTGCGGCGCGTGCACGTGATCTCCTTCAATGTGCGCGACAGCGTATTGGCCGAGGTGTTCACGAACGAGGGCACCGGCACGATGATCGTCGCCGACGTCAAGGCGCTGACGCCGGCCGAGCAGCATCCGGAGACCGCCGGCACATGAGCCGCCTCTGGGACAAGGGCGCGAAGCTCGACCAGCGCGTGCTCGAGTTCACCGCGGGCGAGGATCACGCGCTCGACGACCGGCTCGTCGCCTACGACGTGCGCGCCTCGATCGCCCACGCCGAGATGCTGGCCGAAGCGCGGCTGCTCCCGGCGGCGGACCTCGAGCTGATCCGTGATGGCCTGACCGCGATCGCCGAGGCGCACGCGCGCGGCGAATGGCGAGTGCCGCTCGAGCAGGAGGACGGCCAGACTGCGCTCGAGTTCCGGCTGACGGAGCGCATCGGCGCGGCCGGCGCACGCATCCACCTGGGCCGCTCGCGAAACGACCAGGTCCTCGCTGCGCTCCGGCTGTACCTGCGCGACGTCGTGGCAGCTCTCGCAGCGGGCGCCGATGAAGTGGCCGCGTCGCTGCACGGCATCGCGACCCGCCAGGGCGGCATCGCACTCCCCGGCTACACGCACATGCAGCAGGCGATGCCCTCGAGCGTCGACTGGTGGGCGCGCGGATTCGCGACCGAGGTCCAGGACGATGTCGAGGGACTGCGGTCGACGCTGCGGCGGATCGACCGCAACCCGCTCGGGTCGGCGGCCGGCTACGGCACGCCCGGCCTGCCGGTGTCGCGCGAGGCGACGCGCTCCCGGCTCGGCTTCGCCGACGTCCAGGAGCCGGTGACCGCCGTGCAGCTCTCGCGCGGCAAGGCGGAGTCACAGCTCCTGTTCGAGATCACGCTCCTGATGCAGGATCTCGGCCGCCTGTCGTCCGACATCCTGCTGTTCTACACGCGGGAATTCGCCTTCGTCGAGCTGTCGGTCGCCGTCACGACCGGCTCGTCGATCATGCCGCAGAAGCGCAATCCCGACGTTTTCGAGCTGATCCGTGGCCGCTCGGCGACCGCGCTCGCCTGCCTGATCGAGGCCCTGAGCATTTACTCCCGGCTCCCATCGGGTTACAACCGGGATGTGCAGCTCGTGAAGGCGCCGCTCTTCCGCGGCATCGACGCCTGCGCACAGGTGCTCGCAGTCCTGCCCGCTGCGCTCGAGGGGCTCAGGTTCCTGCCGGAAAACATCCGGCTCGACCCGGGGATCCACGCAGCGGCACGGGCCAACGAGCTGGTCGTCAGGGAGGGTCTGCCGTTTCGCGAAGCCTACCGAAGGGTGGCGGAGGAAATGGGGATAGAAAAAGGAGCCGGAACCAGATGAACAGAATGGTCATGCCGATCGTCGGCGTCGTATTGATCGCCGCAGGCGCGTTCGCCTTTGCGCGCGGCGACTTCAGCTTCACCAAGGACACGCACGAGGCCAACATCGGCCCGGTCGAGTTCTCGCTCAAGGAGAAGGAGACGGTCGACATCCCGAAGTGGGCCTCGGTCGGTGCGATCGTCGTCGGCATCGCGCTCCTGTTCTCCGGGCGCAAACCGTAAGGCCCGGGCAGCTTGTCTTGCTCCAGATGCGTCCGAACTGTGAGTGTTGCGACCGCGATCTGCCGCCGGACACTCCGGACGTGATGATCTGCTCATTCGAGTGCACGTTCTGCGCAGACTGCGCGCGGGGCGTGCTTGGCGGCGTCTGCCCGAACTGCGGTGGCGGGTTCTCCACGCGGCCGGTACGGCCGGCTCATTGGCTCGCGAGGCATCCGGCTTCGACGGAGCGCGTGCTGAAAACAGGCGGCTGCGGAAAGACGACGTGACGGTGATCGGGCGCGGGCCTCGCGCGAGAGACGTCGTTCTGCTCGGCGGGTTTGCCGCCGCGACGCTCGACATCATCAATGCGATGGGCTTCTGGCATCTCTACAGCGGCGCGTCGCCCGCCGTCATCCTCCAGGCGATCGCAGCGGGGCTGCTCGGCAAGGCGGCGGTTGCCGGTGCTGGTCCGCCACCCGCTCGTCGCGGGCCTCGCCTACGGCGCGCTCACTTACCTCGCCATGAATTACGTCATCGTGCCGCTGTCGCGCGCGAGCCCGCCGACCTTCATTCCGGCCCGGTTCGTGGACAGCGTGCTCGCGCACCTCGTCCTGGTCGGGCTGCTGCTGGCGTTCGTCGCCCGCTGGTCGGCGAACCGGCGATGACGGCGGACTTTGGCTTGTCGCTCACGGCGACGTATGCTTGTGCATTCCAGCCTGCGTCCGCCCGGGAGGGCGATCCATGAACGAGAATACCGGCAAGTTGATCCTGCGCGTGGTCCTGGGGCTCCTGATCCTGCTGCACGGCATCGCGAAGCTGAAGAACGGCACCAGCTGGATCGGCGACGCCCTGGAGGCGAACGGCCTGCCAGCGTTCTTCCAGTACGGCGTCTACGTCGGCGAGGTCCTCGCGCCGGTGCTGCTCGTCCTCGGCTTCTACGCGCGCGCCGGCGCATGGCTGATCGCGGTCAATATGCTGTTCGCGATCGGACTCGCGCACTGGGGCGAACTGTTCGCGTTCGACGCGAATGGCAGCCTCGTGATCGAGAAGCAGTACATGTTCATGGCGGCTGCCATCGCGCTCGCGCTCATGGGGCCGGGCCGGTACGCGGTCAACCAGAAGTGAGCGCGGAGCGGTCCTGAGGCACGGCGAGCGTCACGGTTCACGCCGGATCGGCTGGCTGCGCGCGGCCGTCCTCGGCGCAAACGACGGCATCATATCGACTGCGAGCCTCGTGATCGGGGTCGCGGCGGCCGGTGCCAGCCAGGGCGCCGTGTTGACCGCGGGGATTGCGGGCCTGGTCGCCGGCTCGATGTCCATGGCGACAGGTGAATACGTTTCCGTCAGCACGCAGTCCGATTCGGAGCGATCCGACCTCGAGCGCGAGCGCCGTGAACTCGAGCACGACCGCGACGCGGAGCATCGCGAGCTCGCCGCCATCTACGTCGGGCGTGGACTCGATCGCATGCTCGCCGACCAGGTGGCGACTCAACTCATGGCGAAGGATGCGCTCGGCGCCCATGCGCGCGACGAGCTCGGCATCTCCGAAACGATGCGTGCAAGGCCGTTACAGGCAGCGATCGCCTCGGCGAGTTCATTCGCGGCCGGCGCAGCCTTCCCGCTCGCCGTAGCCACCCTGGCGCCCGCTGCCGGCCTCGCCGCGTCGGTCGCGGCGCTGTCGCTCGCCTTCCTTGCGATACTCGGCGCGATTGCCGCGCGCATCGGCCGCGCACCCGTCGCCACCGGCGCGCTCCGGATCACGTTCTGGGGCGCGATCGCGATGGTGCTGACCGCGGCGGTCGGCAGCCTGTTCGGCGTCATCGCCTAGGACGCCCGTGCACGCGCTCGACAATCCCGTCTGGCAGTCGCTGCGCACACAGCATTCCGGGCTCGCGCTCGCCGCGGACAGCGCGGCGCGCTATCCGGCCAGCATCGTGCCGTTCGGCGCGGTCGCGACTGCCGACGCGGATGCGGGCAGCCAGCTCACCAGCCTGGTCGACAACGGCGAATCGGTCTTCATCGTCGGCGTCGCACCGCCCGCACCGCCCGGCTGGGTGCTGGAGCTGCAGAAGCCGGTGCTGCAGATGGTCTGCGCTGCGCCACCCCCGGAAGTGCCGGGCCCGGCGATCGTCGAGATGACGGCGGAACGGAGCGGCGAAATGCTCACCCTGACTGCGCTCGTGTTCCCCGGCTTCTTCCGCCCGCGCACGCTCGACATGGGGCGCTATCTCGGTATCTACGACGGCGGCAAACTCGCGGCGATGGCGGGCGAGCGCATGCGCCTCGACGGATACCAGGAGATGAGCGCGGTCTGCACGGACCCGGGCTACACCGGCCGCGGCTATGCGAAGCGATTGCTGTCGCAACTCTGTCGCGACGCGTTCGCGCGCGGATTCACGCCGTTCCTCCACGTCTATGCGGACAACACGCGAGCGATCGCCGTGTACCGCGCGCTCGGATTCTCGGATCGCGCGACCCTGCCGTTCTGGTCGCTGCATCAGTGACATGAGCAACGGCCATCCCATCGACATCGAAACCGATCGCCTCCGGCTCACGCCGCTTTCGGAGGACGACGCGGAATTTATCGCCGGGCTCCTGAACGAGCCCTCCTTCCTGCGCTACATCGGCGACCGCGGAGTCCGGAATGCCGACGACGCGCGCCGCTACATCCGCGACGGGCCGGTCGCGAGCTACGCACGCCACGGCTATGGGCTGTTGCGCGTCGGACTCAAGCCCGCTGGCACGCCGATCGGCATCTGCGGCGTGCTGCGGCGCGACACGCTGCCGGAGCCGGATCTCGGCTTCTCGCTGCTGCCCGCGTTCTGGTCGCAGGGCTACGCGCTCGAAGCGGCGGAAGCGGCGCTTCGCCACGCGCGCGAGATCCTGGGCGTCGGGCGCGTGCTCGCGATCACCACCACCGACAACGAACCGTCCATGCGCCTGCTCGGCAAGCTCGGATTCCGATTCGAGCGGCTCATCAAGCTCGGCGAGGATACAACCGAGCTCCGGCTCTTCGCCTCCGACCCATGAAACGCTGTGCCTGGGCCGCCTCGGCGCTCGCGATCCCGTATCACGACCGCGAGTGGGGCGTGCCGGTGCACGACGATCTCGTGCTGTTCGAGTTCATCACGCTCGAGGGCGCGCAGGCGGGGCTCAGCTGGGACACGATTCTCGCGAAGCGGGATGCGTATCGCGCCGCATTCTCGGGGTTCGATCCGGTCCGCGTCGCGCGCTTCACCGCCGCGCGGCGCGCGCGGCTGATGAAGGATGCCGGCATCGTGCGCAACCGCCTCAAGATCGACAGCACCGTGACGAATGCCGCGGCCTTCCTCGCCGTGCAGCGCGAGTTCGGCAGTTTCGACCGGTTCCTCTGGGAGTTTGTCGGCGGCCGACCACGCGACAACCGGATGATACCCGGGCGTCGCCTCCCCGCCAGCACGAAGGAGTCCGACGCCCTCAGCAAAGAGCTGAAACGCCGGGGCTTCCGGTTCGTCGGAACGACGATCTGTTACGCTTTCATGCAGGCGGTCGGCATCGTAAATGACCACGCCACCGACTGCTTCCGGTACCGGATCTGCCTCGAGGGCCGAGGGAGGCGCCGCTGATGTTGGACCCGCAGGTCCTTGCGTTCACGCTGCTCGCGGCGCTCATGACGATGTCACCCGGCGCTGACACCCTGCTCGTCGTCCGGAACGTCCTGCGCGGCGGGCGCCGCGACGGCATTGTAACGACGCTCGGCATCTGCAGCGGCCTGTACGTTCACGCGCTGCTGTCTTCACTCGGCGTGTCCGTGATCCTGATGTACTCAGCGACCGCTTTCATGGCGCTCAAGATCGCGGGCGCGGTGTATCTTGTCTGGCTCGGCGCGCAGACGCTGCGCGCTGCAGCACGCGGCGCCCTGTCCGCCGCGCCGCAGGACGCGCCGGTTGTACGCGTGCCGGCCGGACGCTCCTGGCGCGAGGGATTCCTGACCAACCTGCTGAACCCGAAGGTCATCGTCTTCTACCTTGCCCTGCTGCCGCAGTTCATCAGCCCGGGCGATTCCGTGCTGACGAAGTCCCTTTTTCTGACCGCCATCCATGCCGTCCTCGGTCTCGCCTGGTTCGCGATCCTTTCGTTTTTTGTCGACCGCTCGCGCCGGTTCCTGCTCCGGCCCCTGCTGCGGCGCTGGATCGATGCGATCTGCGGCAGCTTCCTCGTCGCGCTCGGCGTTCGGCTCGCGATACAGCGCCAGTGAAGAGATCCTCACGCCAGGCGATCGAACGGCTGCGCCGGCGCGACATTCGCGCCTCCGCGGCCGGCGATTTTGCGACGCTGCGTTTGCTGGTCGATGACGAGGCCGTGATGTTCCCGCCCGGCGCGCCCGCGCAGCGCGGTGCGAAGGATTTCGATGCCGCATTCGGACGGCTGCAGACGTCACCGCGCACACATGAGGTGCTCGACTATCGCCTCGAGTTCGAGGACGTCAAGATCCTCGGCAACTATGCCGTCGAGTGGGGCGCGATCTGCGGCACGACGCGCGACATTGCCACCGGACGGGTCACGCGTTCCGAGTACCACCTGATGCGCGTGCTGCGCCGCCAGCGCAACGGCTCCTGGAAGGTTTACCGATCGATCTGGACGCCGCGCGGCACGCAGCCGGCGGGCTGAACATGTCTCCCGAAGACATCCCGGCGCGGCGCATCGCGATTGTCGCCCTCGTCGTGCGCGACTATGACGAAGCCATCGCCTTTTTTACGCAGTCGCTGCGGTTCCGGCTCCTCGAAGACTCGCCGCGGCCTGACGGCAAGCGCTGGGTGCGGGTCGGCCCGGGCGGCGGCGGTGCCGATCTCCTGCTCGCGCGCGCGGCGACGCCCGAGCAGGCACACGCGATCGGCGCCCACGCGGGCGGGCGCGTCGGCCTGTTCCTGGAAACCGACGATTTCGACGCCGACTACCGCCACATGCTCTCGAAAGGCGTGCGATTCACCGAGGAGCCGCGCCACGAGGCCTACGGGAGCGTCGTGGTGTTCCTCGATCTCTATGGCAACAAGTGGGACCTGATCGGCAGGCGGGCTCACGCATGAAAATGCCGGTCCTGTTCGTCGGGCACGGGAACCCGATGAATGCCATTGAGCGGAACGGGTTCCACCAGGGCTGGCATGCGGTCGCACGCCGCTTGCCGAAGCCCGACTCGATCCTCTGCATCTCCGCGCACTGGGAAACGGCCGGCGCCCAGGTCACAGCGACCAGCGCGCCGGGCACGATCCATGATTTCTACGGATTCCCGAGGGCGCTGTTCGACGTGAGGTATCCGGCTCCCGGATCGCCGGCGCTGGCGCGACGGGTCGCCGCACTCGTGACGAGCGAATGCGTGAGTCTCGATCCGGACCGCGGGATCGACCACGGCGCCTGGAGCGTACTGATTGCGATGTACCCGGCCGCCGACGTGCCGGTCGTTCAGCTCGGCATGGATACTTCCCGGCCCGGTACCTATCACCTCGAGCTGGCGCGGCAGCTCGCGCCGTTGCGGGACGAGAACGTGCTGGTGCTCGCGAGCGGCAATATGGTGCACAACCTCCGGCTTTTCAGCTTCAACGATCCGCGGCCACTCGACTGGGCGCTGCGATGCGATTTAGAGCTACGTCGCCGCATTGCACTTCGGGAACTCGAGTCCCTGGCCTCCTACGGCACCCGCGATCCCGAGGAGCGGCTCGCCGTTCCGACGCCGGAACATTTCTATCCGCTCCTGTACGCCCTTGCACTGCAGCAAGCCAATGATCCGATGGAGTTCTTCAACCAAGGGGTCGTCGGCGCAATCTCGATGACCTCAGTCCTGATCGGTCACTCAATGAAGGCGTAAGATCGGCGGCGAGGGAAGCAGGCGCCGCCCGCCTGCCTGTTTGGTACCGAACTCAGGGGACACGAAATGAATGCAAAATTCCTGATTGCCTGGCTCGTGATGTTCATCCTGTTCATGGCAGCCGGTTTCCTGATCCACGGGACGCTGCTGCATGACGACTACGTGGCGACCGGCCTGATGCGTTCCGAGGCGGAACAGCAGCAGCTCTTCATGTGGATGATCGTCGCGCACGTGTTCCTCGCGGGCGCCTTCACCTGGATCTATGCGCGCGGCGTTGAGGCGAAGCCGTGGCTCGGCCAGGGCCTGCGCTTCGGCCTCGCGGTCGCGTTCCTGACCTGCGTGCCCTACTACCTCATCTATTACTGCGTGCAGCCGCTGCCCGGCATGCTGGTCGTGAAGCAGATCGCGTTCGACGGCGGCGCGCTGCTGATCATGGGCGCGGTGGTTGCCTGG
>JANNHT010000150.1:0-32759 GCA_031404555.1 Gammaproteobacteria bacterium | reverse complement strand
TCCAATAGGTGCTGGACTTGCGCTCCTGAGTCAGCTTCGTGACGTTCTGCGTCAGGTTGTCGTACTCGAACAGGACTCTGTTGCCTTCAGGAAACGTGCGCGTGCTGACGCGGTCGTGATTGTCGAAAACCTGGCTGACCGCGCGATTCTCCTCATCCGTCAGCTTGAACGCCCGACCCCGATCGTCGTAATACGCCGTGTACTTTCCACCGAGAGGATCCACTCGCTCGCCGCGTGAGGTGCCGGTCACATAGAACGACCAAGGACTGCGCTGCGCCGGTGTCAGGATCGAGACGGCATCTCGGTACTCCTTTGCGCGCCATGTTCGGTCGTAGTCGACCTGCAACTTGGCGTTCACGCCGTCAGTTGGCGAAAAAACCTTCCACAATTTCGGGTACAGCTGCGCGCGTGCGCCGGCCGGAACCGCTGCCAGGTTTTCGCTATCGCCGATGTACGCGTACTTGGTGATCTCGGCACCGTTGCCGGATTCTGGTGACGTGACCTGAGTCAGAACTCGGTCCAAGTAGCTCGTGGCCGGCTGAGAGAAACTGACCGTGCGTCCCTGGCCGTCCGAAACAGAGGTCAGGAGCGGCGCATCGAAGTCCGGCGATTGCGCGTAGTTGAGGGTGAGCGTGCGCCCGACATTATTCGACAAAGAAGCCAGTCGATCGTACGCGCTGAGGCCCTGGCCTCCTATGGACAATGAATAGCTATAGGTGAGCGATGCCCCGTACGGAAATGTCCAGCTCGTGAGGTGCCAGCCGTGCTTGCGGCCGGAAACGTTTTCGGTGGGAAGAGCCAGCGGACCGCCATTCTCGTATTCGTAGTACGTAAAAGTTTGCACGTCCTTTTCGGGCGACGTGTAGGTGAACGACACCGGACTGTAATCCCACCGGTCATAGCCTTGTTCAAGGGAACTCAGGAGATCTGGATGCAGCACTCGCTGACCCGTCTGCGCAAGTGTCCCCACCCCATTGCGTGGTGGGTAAAATAAGCCGTCCGCAAAGCGCGTGAACTGGCGCGCATCGTGGCCGGCGTTGATTGTGACCACGTTGTGGCTGAGCTTGCTGCTCCACCAATTCATCACGAAGGGGCCCAACACCCAGCGCTTGAGGTGATCGCGCAAGTTCGCCGTTGAGGTGGAAGCGTTCAGCGTCGGCGCGACACTGTATATTTTCTGCAGCGTGTAGACTGCCGCGATGGTCTCGGCAGCGGCTTGGGCCGAATCCGTGCCCATCTTGGCGAGCCCATCGCCACTGAATGCTGCGCGCACGTCCAGGTTGTGTGCCCAACCATCGGGCAGCCCCACGCTGGTGCTTGCGCCAGGCTTGAACGTTCGTTGAAACGAGAGTTCGTAGGGGAATCCGCCCTCGCCCAAGCGAAGATCGGCTGGCGCGCTGTAGGTCAACTCACCCGACTGTAGATCGACCCCGTGCAGCCGGCTGCGATCCTCAAACTGGTCCTTGAGCAGGCTTGCGGCGCCGGCGGCATCGAACTCTTTCGCATACTCGGGTGCCGCGCCTGCACCGCCGCCTTTGAACAACCATTGCGTACTGAAAGCGTTGTTGCCCGCGTAGCCGACCACGTGGGCGACCGAATTGTGATCGGGCAGGAAAGCGGCAAACGCGGGCCCGCGCTGCGTTGATAGCATGGGCGTCGCATAGATGTCGGGTGGACCATATTTGTTACCTGGGCCGAGGCAATTTTCCGCGGCCGCGATCGCCCAGAATCCCTTGGTCGAATTCACGTATTCCGGGATCATCTCAGGTACGGTTACGACCGGCGTACAGCCGGCTGATCCAAAATTTGCACCAAACCAGCCACCCGGCGGCGGACTGTTGGGACGGAACAAGTAGTATTTAAGCCCTGCGATGTTGGCGCTGCCCCAGCGGAAACGCGTCGCTGTCGAACCCGTGAATGGCGTATCCATCATTTGTTCGAAGATGCTGCCTTCGAGTGCTGCAGCGGCAGCGAGTGTCGCGTGGACGACTTTCTGGCGATCCGCCGCAATGTCGGTATTGCTGTTAACGCTGATTGCGCCGTCCAGGTTGACCCGGATGCCGCGATCGCGAATCCGCCACTCGTTATCCGTGTTGGGCGGATTGGGGTTGAGCGCCCAACCGTTCTGCGGGTCGACCTCCGCGAACACAATTCCGACCATGTGATGCATGACGTGCTGGGAGTTGCCAATGCGCTTCTGCACTTCAGCCATGCGCGAATACTGCGCAAGGAAACTCGCGCCGAGCTTGACCATGGTGTGATCCATCGCCGAATCACTTTTCATCTCTCCCGGTTCGTAACCACCGCTGCCCGGATCCGGATCGACGACGGGCAACAGGCGATCCGCCCGCTGCTCGCTGGAAAGCTTCGACACCAGAGCCTGACTTACGTCGCCCCAACCGTGCACGATCGCGACAGGTGTCAGGAATTCCGCGATCTTGCGGATATGGGTATCGGGTGTTGAGTCAGAATACTCGGCAAGGTCCATGTATTTGCCGCTATTGGCCGCATACGGGTGGTCGACTTCAAGGTCGACGTAGTATCTCCGCCCGAACGGAACCAGCTGCTCGCCGATACAACCGAGTACCGTAGGCTGGGCAGTTGTCGAGGGTATGGGCACGCCATCAAGCGTCAACTTGAAGCAGAAGTTTTCGAAGGTGCCGGGTCCACCGGTATCCGGCAAATTGGCATTGAGCGGCGTGTCGATATACAGGCGTCGACCGTAAATTTCGTCGACGAAGAAGGGCTTGTCCATGTAGACGGTGCCTGCAGGCACTCCCAACGCATGTAGAAGCTTGACTCTGAACCTGGTCCGATACGGATCGGGAATGCCGCAATTCGATGCGTCCGTGCAATCCCAGGTGCGTTGCACGCCAGTCGTGAATCCCGGCAAAGTTGCATTGTTGCGAACCGGGTTCGCGCCCGTTTTCACGATCTCCTGACCACCGATCACATCGTCGATTTCTTTGCCGCTGTGAGTTGCGGACTTCAGATTCGTCAGGAGCGATGTGGAATAGCTCTGCAGCTTGGTTTCGAGATTGGCGTGATTGATGCCGCTGATCCACACCGGATCGGCGAGCGGCGACTGGGTTTGCAGGCCCACCCACGATTGCACCAGGAAGCCGTTCGCGTAGGTCCCCGAATTGGTCGTGAACTCATTGACGTTCCACCCCATCAGGGTTTCCAGGGTCGAAAGCGGGGTTTTGAACGTATGCGTCTTGTACGAGGGATCGAACCAGCAGGTGCTGCCGCAGGTCGCTCCTGGAAGCGTCACTTCCACCCAGATGTGCCCGATCGTGTAAGTCGGGCCGGTGCCGTTGTAGAGAAGCGGAATGCCACCATCCTGCAGCACTTTTTGAACTGCAGTCGCATTGCTGGTACCGAGCCACAAGTTCACCTGGCTGGCATTGAGCAGCAGGGTACCGGCCTTGAAACGCGTGGAGTATCCAGATTCGCGCAGCAACTCGACCATCAGATGCGCCTGATCGAATGGCGTGCCGGACTGATCGATCATTGCGCCGAGGGCGCCCTTCTGCAGTCCATACATGAAGGTCGTGCGGATGTTGTCGTGCACGTATTCGTAGATCAAATCGACGTCGTAGCGCAGCGCCCGGGCGAGTTCCTTGATCTCGGCTGGGCGATTGATCTCGGTCGCTGAACCCCAGAATTCGCGCGTGCTGAGCGTTCCGCTTCCATAGTAGACATCGGCAGTCGATGGCGAAATTGCCACTGCCTGCACTCCGAGCTTTATCTGCGACACGTCCTGGGCATTGCTGGCCAGGCTCGTGCCGAGCAGCGCGATCATGAAGCACCAATGCTTGCGATCTGCCATGTCAGTTCTACCCGTTCAGAGCGGTTACAGGCCGCAGATCATGATTTCGCGTCCGCGCTCATCGACGACCCGCAGCCGATAGAGACCGCGTTTTGCACGCGCATGATGTTCAAGCAGGATTCGACAAACTTCTTTCCGCGACTCCGGCACCAGATCAAGGAAGCGCGCACCTGCGACCGACGTCACCTCGGGAGGTTCTCCCGTTGGTGCCGCGAGGAATCCAACGCGGCCAAGATCCTCGATATGTCGCGGTTCTGAATCTGCGGCCGCAATTGACGTCAACGTGAGGAGCGCCAGGAGTTTGAAGTTCATGCTGGACACCTTGCTGTCATGGACATCCACCCGACGGACACACCATTTTGAAAACTGTCCCCGAGTAGGCACTGCATTGCGATTCGTTCGCAGTCGCGCAGGCCCTGACGCGATAGATCAATTCAAGGTAGACGTCGCCCTTGTTGAAGCCTTTGGACGTTGTCGTCGTCGTGTAGGTCAGAGTGCCGGAGCCCGGCGCGGTCTCCACTTCTTCGAGCGTGTAGTGATTCACGGGTCCAGTGGACGCATCCCACAGAATCGAATAGCTGGGATCCGTACCTGAAGTCGGAGACTTGCGGATGTTTGCTGGCACGCTCGGAATCGCTGCATCCAGATCTGCGATCGTGCCGACCCCCTGGCTCGTCGTGAGCGTGCCGCCATTGCTGCCGGCATTCGTCGTCAGGTTGACAAAGAACGTCTCGATGCTGAGCGAGTCGACGACGCCGTCCGTGACGGTCTGCACCTGGATCGTTTTCTGCGAGTCCGTTGTGGCAAACGTGATTGCGCCGGACCCAGCCGTATAGTCGCTTGGCGACACCGCCGTACTGTTCGCCGTGGCCCAGTTAAAACTGTGAGTAACACCGGTATTCGTGTTGCCGCCCTTCGTTACCGTGAACGTGATTGCATTTCCTTCGTTCACGGTCGCCGGAATGTTGATCGAGAATGAAGGCGCGGCATCGTTGTTCGTGATCGTACCGGTCGCCTGGCTGCCGGAAACCGTCGCGCCGCCTGTGGCGTTCGACAGGTTCAACGTGATCGCTTCGTTCAGCTCGTACTTGCCATCCGCGGACGTCTGAACGACGACGATGTGAGTCGTCTGGCCGACCGCGAAGCTCACGCTGGAGCCGGTGCTAGAGTAGTCGCTGTCCGCGAGAGTGGCGCTGCCGTCCGCCGTGGCATACGTGATGCCGTGCGCCAGATCCGTGCTGCCGCTCTTGGTGATCGTGAAGGAGAGCGGCGACCCCTCCGCAGCGGAAGCGGCCGCAACTGAGAATGAGGGCGCCGAGTCGTTGTCAGTGATCGTGCCAGGCGCGGACGCCGTGCCAATCAGTACGTTCCCAACAGGATTCTTCAGCAGGGCGCCCAGGGTGTGGGGGCCTTCATAAATCGAATCCTGCAGCGATGCGACGCTGCAATTCTTCGAGGTGTCGGAAACCAGAAATGTCAGCGTCTGGGTCGACGCCGTGTAGTCGCTGCCGGCGATCGCGGTGCCGTTGGTCTGGGCACAATCAATTGAAATGGTGCCGGTGGGAGTGCCGGCGCGCGTGACCGCAAATACGAGACTACCGCCTTCGGTGACCGTGGCAGCCGCAATGCTGAGCTGGGGCAGCGCGCCTTCCGCTGTCGAGGTTCGATTTCCCGCGGCGTCCAGTTCGTATCCGACAGCCTTGCCATCGCTGTAGGTCGTGGTTCTAAGGCGGCCCGCGTCGTCGTATTTCGAGGTCGCAGTCGCAGACTGCGCGAGAATGGGTGCGGGAGCCACGCATAAGGCGCCCATCAAAAGAGCAACGCTGAGTACTCTGGCGCCCATCATGGCTGCCGTCCTGTGCTGGCGGTGCATTCAAGGCTGCTCCCGCACGGAGCCAGAATTCAAGGAATATATATTCTCAAAAAGGTGAGAGGTTTGGCCTTCTCGTAACAGAAGTACTTGGATCAGCTGACCGCCGACGATTCAGCAGATGCTCGACTCCGAGCCCGAAGTCCATCGCCTCGCCCGTCCAGCCACTGGTCGCAGTCCGAGGCGTTATTGCGATCGGTTGGCTCGCGACCAAGTCACGCCAGTCCGCAGTTCCTGGTTCGGGGCTGTCGAATGTCTTGCCATTCGGCCGCTTGAACCGGAACGCCCCATCGTCCAGTCGCTCGACGACAACTCTCCCCTCATGCACCTGGCGGTGGTGGAAGCGGCAGAGCGTCACGAGATTGCCGAGGCTGGTCTCCCCGCCCTTGGCCCAGTGCTTCACATGATGACCGTCCACGTAGCGCGTGTACGCGCAGCCCGGGAATCTACAGCCGCGATCGCGGGCATTGAGCGCCCTGCGGATAGCGGGTGGGATGGTCCGGGTCTTGCGGCCGACATTGAGCGGCTCGCCCTGCTCGTTCTCGATAATGGCGATGAGGCTCGCATCGCAAGCGAGACGTCGCGCCGTCTCGGCGGCGATCGCCGGGCCATGCTCGAGCTCGCAGCGTCCGGCGTGATCGTGCCTGAGGGTCGCCGCATCGACATGCAGCACGATCTGCTGGCGCTCGCCCCCTGAGAGTTCCTGGCCACCGGTCGCAAGGAAGCTCTCGGCCATCCGGCCGAGAGCTTCGACCCGCCGCGTGCGATCCTTTGGACGCTCGTCCAGAGACGTTCCCGCGGAAACGTTTTCTCTCGGAATCGTATCCTCGGCCATCTGCAAGGCCTTGATGAAGAGTGCGGCCGTCTCGGCGGGTATGGTTCCCCTGAGCGCCAGCGACCCGTCCGGCTGCTGGTACCAGTACAGCCCCTGCCGGCGCTGCTGCTGTTCCTCCCGGGTCAGTTCCTGGCTCTCCTGCGCCCGACGATAGGAGCGCACCAGCTTCTCGACGTGATGCGCGGTACCGCGGAGCGCGATATTGAGGAGGTACTCCTCGTTCGACTCGTCGCCGATGCGGGTGATGGCGCGCACCTTGGAATAGCTCAGCCGGCCCGCCGCCATGGACTCCCGGATCCTCGGGAGGCGCTCGATCGCGTGCGCCACTCGCAGCCGCTCCCGCGCCGCGCCGAAGTCGAGACCGCACTTCCAGTTGAGCCAGTGGGCGCAGGACTTCACGCCCCACTCGGCCCAGGCCTTGCGGCGGTCGAGCTCCGCTATCAGCGCCAGCCAACGGGCGTTGGCGGCATTCAAATGTCCGGCGAGTTCGGTGATCCGGTCGATCAGATCCGGCGTGGAGACTTCCGAAAGCGGGCCTTCCATGGGGCTCTCCGGCAGGCTGTCGTTATGTACAGTATCCTATCAGAAAACATAGTGCTGGCAAGCACTTGGGCTGGTTCCTGAGAATACAATTGTTGATCCTTGGATCAACTACTGCTACGGTTGATTGATGTCTAAGTCAACAACCTTGAACTCGCTGATGTCGGTGCTGGAAACCGACGCGCGGCGCATGGGGCTCAACGACACCGCATGGGCCGCCCGCGCGGGCCTGAGCAAGGAAACCCTGTCGCGCCTGCGCGGACGCACGAGCTGCGATCTCGGGACAATCGAGGCGCTGGCAACAGCCGTCGGAACCCGCCTCGATCTCAAACGACAGCCGCGCAGCGGTTTGACACCCGACGGGCATTTTCCGGCTGACGTCCAGCGGGACCTCGAGCAGCAACTGTGTTGCCTGAGCGCGCACGGCAACACCGATCCAGGCGTATGGCGACATCTCGGCCCGCCCTTCTTCATGGCAGGACTCGCCGTGATGCTCGCAGGTGCTTCCGGTCAGGATCGCTCGGCATTGCTCAATTTAGCCGAGCAGTTGCATCCGGGCGCATCCGAGGCGCCGGTCTTCGATCGTTGGCTCGCGCGCAGCCCGATCCGCCCGACGCGCTTCCTTCCCGCCGTGAGTGCTCACGCGCGGATGGCGCGAGGCTGTCATGCCGCCTGAACATCGCGCACGCCCGGAGTACGTCGCCGCTTTCGCCGAGATTGCCGCTCGCATCGCGCGGGCCCTGCAGGACCTTCCGCGGCGAAGTCTGCCGGTTCGCATGCACGTCGCCGGCGGTGCCGCGCTGCATTTCTATACCGGCGAGCGGGTATCGCAGGACATCGACGCTGCATTCTCGCGGCGCATCGCGCTGCCCGACAATCTCGATGTCGCCTACCGCGGTGCGGACGGTTCGGCACGGCTTCTGTATCTGGACCGGCAGTACAGCGACACCCTGGCGCTGATGCACGAGAACGCCTACCGGGATTCCGAACCTCTGTCGTTACCGGAAATAGACGCCGGCATTCTCGATATCCGGCTCCTGACACCCCTCGACCTGGCCGTCAGCAAGATCGGCCGACTGTCGGGCCAGGACCGCGAGGATATCGCGGGCCTTGCTCGTCAAGGGCTGGTTCGCTCGGCGGCGCTGCGCACGCGGGCGGATGCGGCTTTGGCGGGTTACGTGGGAGATCTCGTTCGGTTGCGCGGCAACATCGAAGCCGCCTGTCGAATTGTCAAGGAAGCCGAGTAGTGGCGGTTTTTTTCTGCTTCAACAACCACGCCCCCAGCGCCGGCAACAGCAGCATCGCCCCCAGCATGTTCACCAGGAACATGAAGGTCAGCATCAGGCCGACATCGGCCTGGAACTTGAGCGGCGAGAACACCCAGGTCGCGACGCCGATCGCGAGCGTGACGCCGGTGAAGAAGATCGCGGCGCCAGTGACGCGGAGCGCCCCGAGATAGGCCTGGTGCACGGATTCGCCGCGGTCCAGGAACTCCTGCATGCGGCTGAAGAGGTAGATGCCATAGTCCACGCCGATGCCGGCGCCGAGCGCGACCATCGGCAGCGTGTTCACCTTGAGCCCGATGCCGACGAAGGCCATCACGGAGTACAGCAGGATTGAGACGAGCAGCAACGGCACGATCACCATGACCGTGCCGATGACCGAGCGGAAGTTCACCAGGCACATGATGGTGACCGCGGCGAACACCCAGCCGAGGATCACGAACTCCTTGGCCTTCACCTCCTCGTTCTGCGCGGCCATCACGCCGACGTTGCCGGTCGCGAGGCGGTACTTCACGCCTTCGGTCGGCTCCGCCGTGCGGTATTCCTTGACCGCCGCGACCACGCGCTCGATGGTCTCGGCGCGGTGGTCCTGCAGGAAGATCATCACCGGCATCACGCTGCAGTCGCGGTTGAGGAGCCCGGTGCTGGTCTCGATGTAGCCCTGGGCCTGCACCAGCTGGCGCTGGTCGCGCGGCAGGTTCCGCCACTTCAGGCTGCCCTCGCTCCAGCCGGCGCTCACGACCTTCGACACGCCCGCAAGCGACATGACGTCGCGCACGCCCTCCACATTCGCCATGTGCCAGGCGAAGCGGTCGATCGCGTCGATGACGGGGAAGTCGATGCAGCCGTCGGCCTTGGTCTCGACGATGACATTGATGATGTCGGTGCCGATCGAGAAGCGGCTGCTGATCAGGTTGCTGTCTTTGTTGTAGCGCGAATCGGCGCGCAGCTCCGGCACGCCGGCCTGGGTGTCGCCGATCGGCGTTTCCAGCCCTTTGATGAAGCCGAGGACGCCGAGCACGATCGAGATGCCGATGATGACGGCCGCCGGTCCCCGGTTGGTGATGCGCGCAAGGCTGTTCCAGACCGACTGCAGCGATTTCTGGCGCCGCGCCACGCGCTCGCGGAAGCGCCCGCTGATCGGCACGTAGGACACGAGCACCGGCAGCAGGATCAGGTCGGTCAGGATGATCACGCCGATGCCGAGGCTCGCGGTGACCGCCATCTCGCGGATCACCTGCACCGGGATCAGCAGGATCGTGACGAAGCCGACCAGGTTTGCGAGGAGCGCCACGATCGCCGGAAGGAACAGCAGACGGAACGTGCGCCGTGCGGCCTCGTTGCAGTCGGCGCCCGCCATCGCGGCGTCGCTGACCGCGCTGATCTTCTGCACGCCGTGGCTGGTGCCGATCGCGAAGATGATGAACGGCACCAGGATCCCGAGCGGGTCCACGCCGTAGCCGAGGATCACGAGCAGTCCCATCATCCAGATCATCGCGACGAGGGACGAGATCACCGGCACCAGCGCAATCCGGAGCGACTGGATGTAGATCCAGACAAAGAGCAGCGTCAGCCCGATGGTCGCGATCGCGAAGGTCACGACCGAGAGCGCGCCGTCCGCGACATCGCCGACGACCTTGGCGAAGCCGATCATGTGCACCGAGACCGGCACCTCGACCGAGAGCGCGAGGTTGGCGCCCTCGATCTTGGCGCGGACCTTCTCTTCGAGTTCCTTCGAAATCGCGATGTAGTCGACCGGCGCACCGGTCTCGGGATCGGCGTCGAGGAGCTGCGCGCTCACCATCGCGCCGGAGAAGTCGTTCGCGACCAGGCGGCCAACGATGCCGGCCTTCAGGATATTTTCGCGCACCCGCCGCAGGCCCTCGGCATCCGGCTGGAAGTCGGACGGGATCACATCGCCCGCCTCGATGCCGCCCTCGACCACCTCGGTGTAGCGCGTGTTCGGCGTCCACAGCGACTGGACGCGCGAGCGGTCCACGCCCTCGATGAAGAACACCTCGTCGGTCGCGATCTTGAGCGCGTCGAAGAATTCCGCCGTGAACATGTTGCCGTCGCGCGCGACGAGGGCGATCAGCAGCCGGTTCGCGCCGCCGAACTCGGTCTTGTGGTCGAGATAGGTCTGGATGTACTCGTGCTTGAGCGGGAGCTGCTTGTTGAAGTTGGTGTCGAGCCGGAGCCCCGTCGCCGCGAGCCAGCCGAGCACGACCGTCACGAGTGCGAACAGGCCGAGGATCAGCGTGCGATGGCCGAACACATGCGGCTCGAGCCAGGCTGCGATCCGCTGGTCGCCCGATTCCTTCATGGCGCGGCTCCCGGAACGGCGAGCCGCCGGACGCCGCCTTCGCCCGCGACGATCAGCGCGCCGTCGCCCGACGGCAGCACGGCGGAGATCGCCTTGCGATCGTCCTGCTGGGTCAGGGTGAAGGTCAGTCCACCGTCCCGGCTCGTGAGCATCACGCCCGCCGTGCCGGCGATGACGACAGTGCTCGCATCGAGGCGCGCGCCGGAGCTCAGGAGCGTGCGCGTGCCGGTCTCGATCGCGGTCCAGTTCATGCCGCCGTCGTCGGAGCGAAACAGGTTGCCGCGCAGGCCAAAGGCCAGCAGCGCATCGCCGTCGAGCGGCAGCAGGCCGTGGAAGGAGCCGTCATAGGGCGACGGCAGCTCGCGCCAGGTCGCGCCCGCATCGTCCGAACGGAACAGGTGACCTGCTTCCGCGCCGAGGTACAGGCGCTCGCCGGGCCCGCGCGCGATCGCGTTGAGATGAAACTCGTAGCCGAGGTCCATGCCCTCTTCGAACTCGTCCTCGGCGGGCTCGGCCGGCTTCGCATTCGCGAGCGGCGTCGGTTCGAAGGGCAGCAAGTTCCAGGCCTTCCCGCCGTCGGTCGTGCCGAGCACGGCGCCGTAGGCGCCGACCGCGAAGCCGCGCTGCCCGTCCACAAAGCTGACGTCAAGCAGCGGCTGCGAGTTCTCGGGCTCGAAGTGCTGCCGCTCCCAGTGATCGCCGCTGTCTGCGGTGCGGAGGATCATCTCGGCATGGCCGACGGCCCAGCCGTTCCGCGCGTCCAGGAAATAGACCGCGGTCAGCGTCGCGCTGCCCGGCACCTGCACCTGGGTCCAGGATGCGCCACGATCGGTCGAGAACAGCACATGGCCGCGCTCACCGACCGCGAACAGGCGATCGCCAGCGGTCGCCAGGTCGAGCAGCAGGGATTTCACCGCGAGCGGCGCGAGGATGGACGGCCGTGCGGCCGCATCCTCGGCGGGGGCGTCCTGCGCGAGCGCCGGCGGCACGGCCGCCAGCGCAAGCCATAGGAACGCCGGCCTCACCGATCCGCGTCCCGGGTCAGCGCGTGCCGCGCCGGGCGATCGCCGCGGGCGTGAAGTCCGAGTCGGTCCTCTTCGCGCTGAAGTTGACGGTCTTCGGCTCCTCGTTGTCGAGGCCGAGCGCGAGGTAGCGGCCCGCCTGGAGGTCGTAGGTCAACTCGAGCGTGGTCCAGAAGGTCGGCACGTCGTAGTAGTTGATCGAATGGCCTTCCTGCACGCGCCAAAGCTGGTCGCGGCCGTCATAGCAGTCGACGCCCAGGATCTGCCACGAATCCTCGTCCACGTAGAACGTGCGGCGCTTGTACAGGTGGCGCTGTCCGGCTTTCAGCGTCGCATCCACGACCCAGACCCGGTGCATCTCATAGCGCGCATGCGTCTGGTTGATGTGTAGCGGCTTGATGATGTCCGTGTTCTTGAGCTTGTTGCTGTGCAACGGGTAGGCGTTGTACGGGACAATCATTTCCTGCTTGCCGACGAGCTTCCAGTCATAGCGCTCGGGGCTGCCGTTGAAGATGTCGAACTGGTCGGAGGTGCGCAGCCCGTCCGAACCGGTGCCCGGGTTGTCGAAGGCGACGTTCGGCGCGCGGCGCACGCGGCGCTGGCCCGGGTTATAGAGCCAGGCGCGGCGGTGTTCTTTGGTCTGGTCGAGCGTCTCGTGCACCAGCAGGATCTCGCCGGCAAGTCGCGCGGGTGAGATCGTCTCCTGGATGAAGTACAGCACGACGTTCTGGAGCGCAGCCTCAGTCGCGCCCGGCAGGCTGTAGCCGACCATGGTCTCGTCGTGGAACTTCACCAGGTTGTAATCGCCGGTGCGGCTGACCGCGGCCTGGCCGATCACGCGCTCGGCGATGTCGGCGCGATAACGCAGGATGTGGTTCCAGATCACCTCGACGCCCGAGGACGGGATCGGGAACGGCACGCCGATGATCGCGCCGGTGACACCGTTGCCGGCACCGGTCAGCTTCGCGCTCGTCGCGTTCGCCTTGGTCGCGTCATAGATGCGTTGCGGAAACGCCGCGCTCCGGTGCGCCGGATAGACGTTCATGAAGTAGCTGCCCTTGTAGGCGTTCAACAGCGCCTTGTGGCCAGCCGTCAGGTTCGCCGCGTACTTCGACATGGTTGACGCGTCGACCTTGTAGAGCGGCTTGTCGCTCGCGTACGGGTCCGGATGATGGCCGCCGCTCTTGAATGACGCCGCACCCGCTTGCGACGGCGTCGTGATGCCGCCGCTCCAGGCCGGGATGGTGCCCGCCGCGTTCGCGGCTTTCTCCGCGCCCATCGGCGTGAGGTCAGCGCCGAGCTTCGCGGCCTGTTGCGCGGTCACGCCCATCAGGGCGAGCGTGGCGACGCCGAATACCGCCGCGACTCCGAGGCGGAGGGTCTTGTTGTGCTTCATCGTGACGGGCCTCCGGCCTTTGTCAGAACGAGTACTTGACGGTCGCCGCGAGGAAATCGCGGTCAGTCAATTCGTTGTAGCGGCTCGCGCCGCCAAAAATGGTGTAGCTCAGGTCGAACTCGAGCCTCGACTGGTAGCTCGCGAGCACGCCGGCCGTCGCGCCGTACCGTCCCTCGACGAAGTTGCCGCCGGGTCCCGGCGTCGTGCCCGACACGTCGTGCGCCCAGACGAAGCGCGGCGAGAAGTTCCACGTGCCGATCAGGCCGAGGTAATCGAGGCGGATCGCTGCGCGATAGCCCCAGGAGTTCTCGTCCGCGAAGCGGTCCTGCGGTTCGACTTCGCCAAAGTGCCGGCCGGCCAGCAGGTCGTTGCCGGAGACAGAGGTGCCGGGACCGTTCAGGCGCAGGCCGCGCCCGGTCGGGCCGCCGGTCAGCTTGTCCGGCATGCCATCCACCTGCGTGACGCCCGCCTCGACGACCGTGACGAGCTGTGATGCGCCGAGGAATGGTGGGAACGCCTTGGTCGCCGTCAGCTGCGCCTGCCAGACGTCGAATTCGCCCCAGCCCTGCACGACCTGGTTGACGCCGTAGCCACCGAGCTGGCCGCAGCGCGTCAGCGTCGGCAGCGCGGACACGCAGGCCCCGGGCATCGCCACGCCCTGCGCCGCGAGCGCCGCCGCCTCGAACGGCGTCAGCGCCGCGAACAGGAGCTCGACGTCGTCGTACTGCAGCGGAGCGTCCATGCGGTACGACACCTCGCCCTGGAGCGCGATGCCGGTCGTGCCGAGCTGCGTGTTGAACGACACGCCGAGGAGCTGGATGTCCTCCGGATATTCGGTGAAGTACTGCGCGGTCTGCGCGTACTCATGCGTCGCGAGGTTCGACGCCTGCGATGAAACACTACCGCCGCCCAGCACGGTATTGCCGGCGATCCTCGCGTAGCCGGTCGCGGTCGCCAGCGACAGGTTGCCGCCGTTCGCGGCCGCCGTATTGACACCGGCATTCGCGGCGGCCGCGACCGCCGCGTCGAACGACAGGCCCGAGGCAAGGCCCTGCGCCGTCCCGATGACGGCCGTCAGCGTGCCGAGCGAATTGCCGCGGCCGGCCTGCGTGCCCGTGCGCCCGCTGATGACGGGCAGCTTGCTGTGGTAATTGACGAAGAACAGGCCGATCTCGGTGCCCTGGCTGAAGTTCGGCAGGAAAAAGCGCAGCGACGCCCCGTACTGGCCGGAGTCGTCCGGCGTGATCGTCGGCCCGCGCGGCACGCCCTGGAAGTTCTCGATGAATGGCCCGCCGAGGGGCGTGAAATCCGTGCCGAAGTCGGAGAACGCACCGAAGCCCAGGAACACCTGGCTGCCGCCGCGCGGCACGAAATCATTCGAGGCGAAGTGGCTGCCGACCGGCTCGGGTTCGGTGCGGTCCCAGTCGAAGATGCCGATCGCCTCGCCCGTGATGTTCTCACTGAACGCGTAGGAGAGCTTCAGCATCTCCTGCGGCAGGTAGGCCTCGCGCAGCTCAGAGCCCGGAACGCGCAGCGCCGACACGTCGAAATGGTTGATCGCGTTGTTGATGCCACTCTGGATGAACGTGCTCTCGCCCCAGTTCACCACCTGCCGGCCGGCGCGCACTTCGAGCTCGTGGCCCGACAGGTCCCAGCGGCCGTAGACGAAGGCGTCGAGCAGGCGGACATAGGAACCGGCCAGGTCGCGCCCCTGCGGCGAGATCACGGTGCGATCGGGATCGTGGTCCTCGATCTCGAAGTCGTAGAGCGCGGAGCCGCGGACGAAGAAGCCGAAGTTGTCGCGGTCGAGTGACAGCTCGGTCACGAGCTTCGCGGCGCTCGAGACGATGCCTTCGTCATAGTTCGGTTGCCGTCGTCGATGTTCGGCGAGCGCCCGATGCCGCCATTCGCGGTGCCGATCAATCGCGGATCGCGTTGTTCGTTGCGATAGAGCTGACCGTACGAGACCGTCGTATTGAGGCTTCCGGTCCAGCCGCCGGCGGTGAAGTCGATGGCGTGAGCGCTGGCCGGTGCGCAGATAGCGGCAACCAGCAGTGCCCGTTTCGAAATCATGGTCATGTTGCTCCCCAGGACAGGACCGATCGGAATTGGCAGCAAGGATATATCAGCACCTCCGCTTTGCACTGCAAAACGGGGCACTCGGTCAGCTGTGCGTGACCTGCAGGATGCTGTTCCGGATCTGCTCCGAGAGCACGATGCGCGCGTCCTCGGCGACTGCGAGCAGGGCGTCGTCGTAGGTGAGGCGACCCTCCCCGTCCTGGCGGATCACGCCGCGGCCCCGCAGCAGGTCGATGAAGTCCCGGAACATGGCCCGGTCGAAAAACTCCGGTGCCGCAAGGCCGTAGAGCATGGACATGCGCTGTGCCATCGCGACGCAGCTCTTCTCGAGCGCGTCCGGCGAGAGCGTCGAGGGCCCGGAGCGCAGCAGGAGCGCGATCGCGAGGTAGTAGCGCTCGATGGTCTGGATCGTGGCCTGGGCGAGGACCGAGAGTCGCACGGCTTCGGCGCTGCCGGTGCGCGGTCGCCGCCACAGCCCGCCGTCGGCGGCGCGCTCCAGCAGGCCCTGCTCCGCGAGCGCGGCCAGCACCCCGTCCACGACTCCCGGCAGCTCGTCCTCGCGCCAGCGCAGGCAGAGTTCCGCGCGGATGTACGGATACACGCGCCAGACCAGGCGCTGGATGTCCTCGTGGCGCATGGTCGGGTTGTTCAGGAAGGCGCAGGCGACGAGCGAGGGCACCGCGAACAGGTGCAGCACGTTATTGCGGTAGTAGGTCGCGAGCACCGCGTTCTCTTCGGCCATGCGGAGCACATCGCCGAGCGGATGCTTGCGCCGCTCGAGGAGCTTCATCTGCTCGCCCTGCTTGATGATGGCGGCGCCGTCCTTCGCTGCCACCGACACATCGGGCGAGTATGGGAAGGCGCGCAGCAGGTCGATGTAGAGCTGGAGCTGCCCTTCGAGGTCGTTTTCGAGCATCGCCTGGCGCGGCGCGGCGAGCAGCACGACGGAAAGCAGGTTGATCGACGTCACGGCCGCGGCGGAATTGATGCGGCGCATGATCTCGTCCGCCACCTCGTGCACGGCGTCGCCGAACCACGCGGGCCGCGAGCTGTCGTCGCCGACGTCGCTGCGCCATCCGGCGTGGACGCGATCGAGCACGCCATCGAGCAGGAGCGGCTCGCCGAAGGCGATGTGCACGCGGCCGTTCTGACGGCGCAGCTGCGGCAGGAAACTGAACAGGCCGCCCACCGACTCCTTGGTCTTCGGGCGCCCAAGCAGCTCGTCGATGTAGGTCTCGCCCTCGAGCAGCCGGTCGTAGCCGAAATACACCGGGACGTAGGCGACCGGGCGGCGCGTGTCGGACAGGAAACTCCGCATGGTCATGGTGAGCAGGCCGGTGCGCGGGCGCAGCAGCCGGCCGGTGCGGCTGCGGCCGCCCTCGATGAAGAACTCGATCGGGTGGCCGCGATTCATCATCACGTCCACGTATTTCATGAACACGATCGGGTATAGGCCGCTGCCGCGGAAGCTGCGGCGGATGAAGAACGCGCCGCCCTTGCGCAGGAACCGGCCGATCACCGGCAGGTTGAGGTTGATGCCCGCCGCGACGTAGGGCACGGCATAGCCGCGCCGGTAGATCACGTACGAGAGCAGCAGGTAGTCGATGTGGCTGCGGTGGCAGGGGACGTAGACGATCTCGCAGGTCGGCGGCAGCCGGTCGAGGTACTCGGCGTTGCGGACCTCCACGCCGTCGTACACGCGATTGAGGAACCGGTGCAGGATGCGATCCGCAACGCGCACGAAGGCATGCGAGTAGTTGGCCGCGATCTCGAGCGCGTGCCGGCGCGCGACCCGCAGGCCGTCGCGGCGCGAGCGCTTCGTGTCGCGGATATCCTGGCGCACGGCCTGGCGCACGGCGCGGGTGCGCAGCACCTGCGCGATGATCGCGCGGCGTCGCGACAGGTCGGGTCCGAGCGTGTCGGTGCGCATGTGCCGGAACTCGGCGCGCATGTCCTTCAACAGGCGCCGCGCGCCGCGCGTGCTCTCGTGGCCGTTCCCCGCGTAATTCCGGAGCGCCCGCGGCTCGCCGAAGCGGATCAGCGTGTTGCGACCGTTGAACACGATGGACAGAAAGCGGCGGAACGGGCCGACCAGCGCCCAGTTTTCCGAGAGCAGCAGGCGCAGCCAGGATTTCTCGCGCTGCGGCGCGCGGCCCCAGTAGACAGCGACCGGCACGACGTCGAGTTCGAGTGCCTCGTCCTCGCCCATCGCGGCGATCGCGCGCGTGAGCTCGCGCGGCGTGCGCCGGTCGGCGCGACGGCGGAGCACGCCCGCGCGCCGCTCGAGCGCGACGGCCGAATGCGGCAGTTCAAGATTGCGGAGCTTCAGGCGCTTGCCGGGACGGCGGAGCCCCGCCTTCATGCACGCGAGTTCCAGCGCGAGCAGGTCGGAGGTGCTGCGCTCCTCAAGGACGTACAGGAGTGGACGCGCCCGCCCGTGCAGGCGCTGGAGCGCGTCCTCGGGCACGGCGGTCGCGCGCACGAACACGCGCAACACGCCGCGCAGCGCCCACATCAGCGTGCGATTCACCGTAGGGAGCCGTTACTCTTCGGGCGGTGCGCTTTCGGGCCGCGCGCCTTCGTCCGCCTCGAGTCTCTGCTCCAGCGCCTCGCGGTGCGCGTCCACGGCCGCATTGGTCCGGTCGCGCGCCTTGTCCTGGGTGCCGACCAGGTCGCCGAAGACGGTGTCCTCGACCTTGATCGTCTCGCGCTCGGGCTCGGGCTCCGACTCGCTGGAACCGCATCCAGCGAGCACAAGCGCCGCCACCAGCATCCAGACCGCCGCTGTCGCAGGCATCAAAGCCTCCCGGGTCGACAAGCTGGCAAGTTTAGCGCGATCCTACCGGCGAGGTCGCATGGACAGCTTCGCGGACAAGGTCGTCGTCCTGACGGGCGCATCGGAAGGCATCGGCCGGGCGCTTGCGCTCCGGTTCGCGCGCGAGCGTGCGCGGCTCGTGCTGTCCGCGCGAAACGCCGAGCGGCTCGCGACGCTCGCGGCGGAATGCACGGCGCTCGGCGCCGAGGCACTGGTCGCTCCCGCCGACGCGTCCTCGCGCCGCGGCAGCGAGGCGCTCGCGGAGACCGCGCTCGCGCATTTCGGCCGCATCGACGTCCTGATCCTGAACGCCGGCTTCACGATGTGGTCGCGGCTCGATGAGCTTGCGGATGTCGAGCTGCTGGAGCGGCTGGTGCGCACCAATTACCTCGGCGCCGCCTGGCTCACGAAGCGTGCGCTGCCGGCGATCGTGCAGGCGCGCGGGCGCATCGTCGCGATCGCGAGCATCGCGGGACTCGTCGGCCTGCCGACCCGCACCGGCTACGCCGCATCGAAGCACGCGATGGTCGGGTTCTTCGATTCGCTGCGCATCGAGCTTGCGGGCAGTGGCGTCAGCGTGACCGTGGTCGCGCCCGACTTCGTGCGCTCCGAGATCCACAAGCGTGCGATCGGCCCCGACGGCAAGCCGCTCGGCGAGAGCCCGCTCGAGAACGCAACGATCATGTCTGCCGACGAATGCGCCGGCATCATCATCGAGGCGGCACGCGCGCGGCGGAGGCTGGTGCTGACCTCAGGGCGCGGCCATCTCATGCGATGGCTCAAGCTGCTCGCACCGGGACTCGTCGATAGGCTCGCTGCCCGCGCGATCCGGCGGAAGCGCTAGCTACAGCGCGAATCCAGGACGGTTCGGGGCTCCGTCGCTCGCGCCGGAACTTTATGCGCTCACTCGCCACCCGCCCGCGCGCCGATCGTCGCGCCGGCATCGACGCGCTGGCGCAGCGCGCGGCGCCGGGCGAGGGTGCCCCGGACGGGCCCGGCGGTGCGCGCTTCGATCCGACGCGCAGACGTTGTCGTCGCGATCAGCGACGCTTCGGAAGATCCAGCGCGACGAGGAAGTACTCGAAGAGATAGTTCACGAGCGACAACTCACTGTGGAGCCGGTGATCCGAGTCCAGGATATGCAGCGTGGCCTGGTGCTCGCGCGCGAACTTCAGGCTGTTCTCGACCGGCACGACGTCATCGCGCCAGCCGTGCACGATCGTCTTCGGGCAAGGCGCCGGCTTCGCCGTCAGCTGCTCGGTGCCCGGCATAAAGAAGGCCGGCGCCATCAGGAACAGCCCGCGCGCGTGCAGCAGCGCCGACGCGGAAGTCGCGACATAGCCGCCGAGGCTCGAGCCGACGAGCACGAGGTCGCCGCGGATATCGCGGCAGAAGCTCAGGAGCCGCGTGACGCGGTCGCGCGGGTCGTTGACGCCGCGGTAGTCCACGGAGTCCACGTTCCAGCCTTCGCTCTTCGCGACTTCGGACATCGCCGAGATCTTGGTTCCCCACGGGCCGCTTTCGAGGCCGTGCGAGAACACCACGTGACGACTGGCCATGCTTGCTCCGGGTCCTGCGGCGCCGATGTTATCAGTCCCGGCGCGGCCGCCACAGCAGCTCGTCGAGATTCGCAGGGCCAGCGGTGCCTTCGAGATCGAGCCGGCCCTTTCGGAATCGGTGCCCCTCGCGCTCGAGCAGCTCGCGCTGCAGGCGATGGCCGCGGGAACCGGCCGGCAGGCTGATCGCGCCGCGCGCATTCAGCACGCGGTGCCACGGGAGCTTCAGCGACGAGGGCGCGGCTTTCAGTGCGTGGCCCACGAGTCGCGCGCGGCGCGGGAGGCCCGCGCGGCGCGCGACCTCGCCATAGCTCGCGACCTGGCCGCGCGGGATTGCGGCGACTGCGTTCCAGATCCGTTCCAGGTGCTTGCGGTCGGTCGTCACGATGGACGATTCTAGCCGCGTGGACGCCGACGATGATCGGACCCAGATCGACCCGCGTGCCAACCCCTGGGCCATGCTCGCGGCGATGCCGCTCTTCGCCGGCCTGCCGCGGAGCATCGTCGATGCGGCGGTCGCCGAGCTCGAGTGGGTCTCGCTGCCGGGCGGCCGGCTGCTGTTCGAGGCAGGATCCCCGGCGGACGCCGTGTACTACGTTGTCAGTGGCTGCCTCGGCGTTTTCGCGCCGGGCGGCGAGCTGATCGGGCGCATCGCGGCCGGCGAGAGCGCCGGCGAGATGGGCCTGCTCGTGTCGCGGCCGCGCGCCGCCGCCGTGCGGGCGCTCCGGGATTCCGAACTGGCGATGCTGTCGGCGGGCACTTTCGAGCGCGTGCTGCTCGGCCATCCCGAGGCGATCCTGCGGCTCGCGCGCCTCACGGTCGAGCGCATTGAAAGCAGCGAGGCGGACCGCGAGCGGCAGATGACGCCGCGGACGCTCGCGATGATCCCGCAGGACGCCGGCATCGACCTCGCCGCGCAGTCGCTTGGTCTGGTCACCGCCCTCACGCGCTTCGGCCGCGTCGAGCTCGTGACCAGCCAACGCGCCGGCAGCCACAGCCCGCAGTGGTTTCACGAGGTGGAGTCACGGAACGATTTCGTCGTCTACGCGGCGGATGCCGGCGAGACGCCCTGGTCGCGGCTCTGCCTGCGGCAGGCGGATGTCGTGCTGCTCGCGGCGCGCGCCGCGGAGGCGCCCGGCAGCTTGGGCGGGCTCGACTGGCATGACGGTGCGGCACGGCGCGCGGAACTGCTGCTGATCCACGAGGGCACGTTCGTCAATGGCGCCGCGGCGCGCTGGCAGGCGGCGCTGCCGGGCGTTCCCTGCCACCACTTGCGCAGCGACCGCGACTACGAACGGGTCGTGCGCCTCCTGACCGGGCGCGCGGTCGGGCTCGTGCTCTCGGGCGGCGGCGCGCGCGGATTTGCGCACCTGGGTGTCGTGCGGGCGCTCCGCGAGCACGGCGTGCCGATCGACCTCGTCGGCGGCACCAGCATGGGCGGCATCCTGGCAGCCGGCGTCGCCGCCGACTTGAGCGACGCCGAACTCGTGGGACGGTTCAAGCGCAGTTTCGTGGACACCAACCCGCTCTCGGACTTCACGCTGCCGATCGTGTCGCTCGTCTCCGGCCGCAAGGTCGGCCAGCTCCTGAAGCGCGAGCTCGGCGAGATCGACATCGAGGACCTGCCGATCCCATTTTTTTGCGTCTCGTCGAACCTGACCACGGGCCGCATCGCGGTGCATACGCAGGGTCCGCTGTGGCGGTGGTTGCGCGCCTCGGTGGCGATCCCGGGCGTTCTGCCGCCGGTGTTCCACGGCGGCGAGGTTTATGTGGACGGCGGCGTGATGAACAATCTGCCGGTGGACGTGATGCGCGCGAAAGGCCGCGGCCCCGTGATCGGCGTGGATGTCGGCGCGGATCGCGCGTTCACGACCGACCTCGAAGCCACGGAAACACCGCCGTTCTGGAGCCAGCTCTTTGGCCGGCGCAAGCGCCGCCGCCCGAACATCCTCCAGATCCTGTGGCGCACCGGCATGGTCAACAGCGCGGCCGCGACGCTGCAGCGCCGGAGCCAGAGCGACCTGCTGCTGACGCCGCCGCTCGAGTCGCTGGACCTGCTCGACTGGAAGTCATTCGAGCGGGCGATCGAGATCGGCTATCGCGATGCCTGCGAGCGGCTCGCGGATGGCGCCCTCGCACGTTTGACCGCGATCACGAACGCGGGTGCGAGAGGCAAGTAGTGGGCTGGCAGTTCTGGATCGACCGCGGCGGCACCTTCACCGACATCATCGGGCGCGCGCCGGACGGCCGGCTGATCGTCGACAAGCGGCTGTCGGAACTGCGGGAGGGCGCGACCGATCCCGGCGTCGCCGGCATCCTCGCGATGCTCGAGCGCGAGGGGCAGCCCGACGCGCCGATCGATGTGATCCGCATCGGCACGACGGTCGCAACCAACGCACTCCTCGAACGGCGCGGCGTCCCGACCGCGCTCATTACAACCCGCGGCTTCGGCGATGCGCTCGCGATCGGCTACCAGGACCGCCCCGACCTGTTCCGTCTCCGCATCGAACTGCCCGCGCCGCTGTACCGCGCGGTCGTCGAGGCGGACGAGCGCGTCACGGCCGAGGGCACCGTGCTCCGGGCACTCGACGAACCGCGCCTGGCGGCCGATCTCGCACGCCTGCGCCGGGAGGGCATCGCGAGCATCGCGATCGTATTCCTGCACGGCTACCGCCACACCGCGCACGAAACGCGCGCGGCGGCGCTCGCGCGACAGGCCGGCTTCGAGGAGATCATTGCCTCGCACGAGGCCTCGCCGCTGATCCGCTTCGTGAGCCGCGGCGACACGACGGTGGTGGACGCCTATCTCACGCCGCTCCTCGGCCGCTACGTCCGCGAGGTCCGCACCAGCCTCGGCGAGAAGCGCCGCGGCACGCGGCTCCAGTTCATGCAGAGCAACGGCGGCCTGGTCGCGCCGCAGGCCTTCCGCGCCTGCAATGCCGTGCTCTCCGGTCCGGCCGGCGGGCTGGTCGCGACCGCGCGGATCGCGAAGGCCACCGCGAAACACCGGCTGATCGCTTTCGACATGGGCGGCACCTCGACCGATGTCGCGCTCTACGACGGCGCGCTGCCCGAGCGGCACGAGACGCGGATCGCGGGCGTGCGCCTGCAGGCGCCGATGATGAACATCCACACGGTCGCAGCCGGTGGCGGCTCGGTGCTCGCTTTCGAAGGCGGGCGCCTGCGCGTCGGTCCGCAGTCCGCGGGTTCGCGCCCCGGGCCCGCCTGCTACCGGAATGGCGGGCCGCTCACCGTCACCGATCTGCAGGTGCTGCTCGGCCGCATCCGCGCCGAGGATTTCCCGGCGATTTTCGGGCCGCAGCGCGACCAGCCGCTCGACGCGTCGATCGTGCGCCGCCAGTTCGCGGATCTAGCGGCTGCAATCGGGACCAACGAAGGCGTCGAGCGCATCGCATCCGGGTTCCTCGAGGTCGCGGTCGAATCCATGGCGCGCGCGATCCGGCATGTCTCGGTGCGCCAGGGTCACGATCCGGCCGAGTTCGCGCTCTGCTGTTACGGCGGCGCGGCGCCGCAGCACGCCTGCCTCGTCGCGGATGCGCTCGGCATCCCCGAGGTGCTGATCCACCCGCTCGCGGGCGTGCTCTCCGCCTGGGGCATCGGACTGGCCGACCGGCGCCTGACGCGGCGAAAAACCGTCGAGGCGCCGGTCGCGTCGCTGACGGTAGCCGGGCTTGGGCGCGAGTTCGATGCGATCGCAGGACCGCTGGTCGCGGCGATGAAGGCGGAAAGTCACGCTGACGGTGAACCGGTCGTGCATCGCCGGCTGGAGCTTCGCGCACCCGGCACCGAGACCGCGCTCGAGGTCGCGTTCGCCGCGCCAGCTGCCGTCATCGCCGAGTTCCGCCGTCGCTTCGAACAGCGCTTCGGCTTCGCGGCACCCGCCGGCGATCCGATCATCGCGACGGTCAAGGTCGAGGTCGTCGTGGCGGGTGACGACGCCGCGACGGCAGCGGCCAGGTATTCCAGCGAGAAGCCGCGGCAGGCGCGTGCCTGGTTCGACGGATGGCGCGAAGTGCCCCTGCACCGGCGCGAGGCCCTCGCCCCGGGGCAGCCGGTCGCAGGACCGGCGCTCATCGTCGAGCCGAACTCCACGACGGTCGTCGAACCGGGATGGATCGCCGACGCGCGCGCTGACGGCACGCTGCGCCTCGTCCGGAGCAGTAAGGCCGGTAGCTCGCGCGCCGACGCGGACGCCCCCGATCCGGCGACGCTCGAGCTCTTCAATCACCGCTTCATGCAGGTGGCAGAGCAGATGGGCGCCGTGCTGCAGGCGACCGCGGTCTCCGTCAACATCCGCGAGCGCCTCGATTTCTCCTGCGCGCTCTTTGATTCCGCCGGCAACCTGATCGCGAATGCGCCGCACATGCCGGTGCATCTCGGCTCGATGGGCGCGAGCGTGCGCGCCGTGATGGCGGCGAATGCGGGCGCGATGCGTCCGGGACGGGCGTGGATGCTGAATGCGCCGTACGCCGGCGGCACGCACCTGCCGGACATCACGGTCGTGACACCGGTGTTCGAGGCGGACGCATCGTCGCCTTCATTCTTCGTGGCATCGCGAGCGCACCACGCCGACATCGGCGGCATCACGCCGGGCTCGATGCCGCCCCACTCCCGCACGATCCACGAGGAGGGCGTGCTGATCGACAACTTCCTGCTCCAGGACGGTGGCGTGCTGCGTGAGCGCGAGTTGCGCGAACTCCTCGCCTCGGGTCCCTGGCCGGCGCGTAATCCCGGACAGAACGTCGCCGATCTCGGCGCCCAACTGGCTGCGAATGCGCGGGGAGCCGCCGAGCTTGCCGCACTGATCGGGCGCTGCGGGAGCCGGCAAGTCACACGCTACATGGCGCACGTGCAGGACAACGCCGAGGCCTGCGTGCGAGACGTGATCGGCAGGCTCCAGGACGGCCGCCACCGCTACGAGATGGACGACGGCGGCGTGATAGAAGTCTCCGTCACCGTGGATCGCGGAAAGCGAAGCGCGACGGTCGACTTCGCCGGCACGTCGGCGCAGCGCGACAGCAATTTCAATGCGCCGCTCGCCGTCTGCACGGCGGCCGTGCTCTATGTGTTCCGCACCCTCGTCGATTCGGACATTCCGCTGAACGAGGGCTGCCTGCGCCCGCTCGAGATCCGCGTCGCGACGGGCTCCTTGCTGAATCCGGTGCCACCCGCGGCGGTCGTCGCCGGCAACGTCGAGACCTCGCAGTGCGTGGTGGATGCGCTCTACGGCGCGCTCGGCGTGCTGGCCGCGTCCCAGGGCACGATGAACAACCTGACCTTCGGCGACGCGCGCCACCAGTATTACGAGACCATCGCCGGCGGTGCCGGCGCCGGCCCCGATTTCGACGGCGCATCCGGCGCGCAGACCCACATGACGAACTCTCGCCTCACCGACCCGGAAGTGCTCGAGGCACGCCATCCGGTGCTGCTCCGCGAATTCCGCTATCGGCGCAGCTCCGGCGGCAGGGGCCGGCACCAGGGCGGCGACGGTCTGGTGCGCGCGATCGAATTCCGCGAGCCGATGACGGCAGCCATCCTGTCGAACCACCGGCGCATCGCGCCTTTCGGCGTCGCGGGCGGCGGCGATGGGGCGACCGGAATCAACCGGCTGCTCCGCGCTGATGGCACGGAGCAGCAACTGCCCGCCTGCGCGGCCATCGAGGTCGCCCCGGGCGATGTGATCGTGATCGAGACGCCGGGCGGCGGCGGTTTCGGCTAGCCGTTCTCGGCTTCGTGCAGCTCGAGCTCGGCGAGCACCTGCGTGAGGCCGCTGTCCAGGACGCCGACGAGATTCGGGCTCACTATCCGGACGCGGCTGCCGCCGGCGCGATGGCTCACGAGATAGGCGTGGAAGCCGCCGGGCCGCGCGCCCGGGAATCCGAACATCAGGTTGATGATCCCCTGCTCGCGGTGCTGATCGCGATTGACGCGCTCGTTCGAAATGACGAACCAGCGATCTCCCGCCTCGCGGTGCGCAAAGGCGCCGCGCTCTTCGAGCGACGCGAGGAACGTGCGCACCTGCATCTCGGCGCGGCGCCAGGTCTGCGGATCGTTCGGCTCGAAGATCATCCAGCGCGTGCCCTGGAGGATGCTGTTGACGATCATGTGCGCGAGCCGGCGGGATGCGAGCGAGCGCCAGTCCGCCGAACCCGCGCCCGGGCCCGCGAGCGTGCAGGCCGGCAGCGATTCCCGGCCCGGACGGCGCACTGTCTGCACCGTGTTGACGCCGACGGCGGCGAGGCGCTGGCGGAAGTCGTCATCCACCGGGCAGGCGGGGCGCAGACCGGGCCGAAGCACCGATTCCTCGCCGTTCGCGGCCGACCAGACGGGCCACATCTCCGAGGTCCGCGACAGCGTGCCCGCGATCGCGCCGCAGGGAGCGAAGGATTCGAAGCGCCCGCGCAGCTTGTCGTAGCCGAGCAGGCGCGGGAAGAACAGGCAGGCCGTGTCGGAGGGCAGGGCCCAGCTGCGCATTTCGGCAAGCGCCCTCGCCGCGCTGTCCCAGGCAATCGGCGGGTCCACGAACAGGAGCGCGCGGCGCTCGCGGCAGTAGCGGTTGGCGACCAGCAGCGTGCTCGCGCCCACATCGCGGTCACGCGCGAGCGGCGGGATGCAGAGCTGGTTGAATTCCTCGACCGCGTCGAGTGCGAACAGCCCGGTTCCGCTGCCGGCGGAGCCAATGATGTCGTAGTCGGACAGCGGTGCGCCGTCGTCGGCATCGGGCCCCGACAGCGCGTAGCCCGCAAGGCCGCGCGGATCGCTGCGCGGCGTCAGGTCCGGTCGCCGGGTCGGCGCATCGCCGGCAACCCGCGCGAGCTGTGACTCGGCAAGCGATTGCGCGAGGGTCTTCGGCGCATCGGGGGCGACCGACAGGCGGCGATAGATCTCCTGGTCCTCGATGTGCTCGGACCCCGGCGTGCGGACCCGCTGGAGCACGAGGTTGAAGAAGTCCTCCTCGTTGTCGCCGATGCCGTCGTAGTCGACCGCGGCGCGCAGGAATTCGCGCGTGCCGGGTGCGATCGCCTGGAGGGTGAGCGACTCGTCGCCCGCCGGCAGCACGAGCGTGCAGCAGCGCGCGCCGTTCGTGACGCGCACGATGATCGCGACGCGCCCGCCGTTCTCGAAATACTGCTCGACCGCGTAGGAAAGCGTGCTCGGCTGCCAGAGCCCGCCGAACACGCGCTGGTATTCGGAGAAACTCGCGATGCGGACCGGTCGGTTGACGGGACCACGCAGGCAGCGGCCGACGAATGCGGTGATCGCCGTCGGCGCTTCAATTATCGATTGTGAAGAACCGGCATCTTCGTTGACTTGAATGCCGGTCAGCTGTTCCGCCACCGGTATCTCCCCCGGGTTTGCGGAAGATTAGCATACGATGACGCATGCAGAACCGGCCGAACAACTGGCGCGTGGGCCTGCCGATGGCGCTCACGACCGCAGTGCTCTGGGGCATGCTGCCGATCGCGCTGAAATACACGCTGACGGGCATGGACGCCTACACGATCTCGTGGTGGCGCTTCGCAGTCTCGATGCTCGGGCTCGCCATCTTTCTCGCATGGCGCGGAGAACTGCCGAGACCGAGTCGCGCCGGCAGCAAAGCGCTCGCGCTCCTCGCCGTGGCGCTCGTCTTCCTGGTCGGCAACTACGTGCTCTACCTGATTGCGCTCGATCACACGACGCCCTCGGTCGCCCAGGTCGTGATCCAGCTCGCACCGATCCTGCTGGTCATGGGTGGCGTGTTCGTGTTCCGCGAGCACTTCTCGGCCGTGCAGTGGGTCGGCTTCACGGTGCTGGTCGCGGGGCTCCTGCTGTTCTTCAATCACCGGTTGCCGCTCCTGCTCGATCCGACGGTCGGACTCGGGCTCGGCGTCGCGCTGATGGTTGGCGCGGCGATCAGCTGGGCGCTCTACGGGCTCGCGCAAAAGCGTCTGCTCTCACACTTCACGCCGCCGCAGGTATTCCTGATGCTGTACCTGGGCGCGACGGTGCTGCTGCTGCCGGTTTCAGCGCCGGCCGACGTGCTCGCGCTCGACGGCCTGCAGCTTGCCTTGCTGGCCTTCTGCTGCGCCAACACGCTGATCGCCTACGGCGCTTTCGGCGAGGCGCTGCATCACTGGGACGTGTCGCGGGTGAGCGCCGTGCTCTCGACCGCGCCGCTTTTCACGATTTTGTCGATGTGGGTGCTGGAGCAGAGCGACATCGCGCTCGTCGCGCCCGAGGGATTGAACGCCCTGTCGGTCGCCGGGGCGCTCGCAGTCGTCGCAGGCTCGATGATCACCGCGCTCGCGCCGCGGTCCGCGGCCTAGGGGGCGGCGCCTGTGCGAGTGTCCGGGGATTCGGTTTCAGGCTTCGCGAATGCCGGATCGCCGGCGTACTGGTCCTCGACGCCGTTCCAGTTCGCGCCAGCCGGGATCGCATTCCGCACCTTCGGCGCCGCGGCGATGACCGCCGCGAGGTCCGCGCCCTCGCCCGGTCCCACGGCGATCGCGACGCCGCTCGGCTTGGCCGCGGCAATGCGGATGCCGTCCCAGTCGATCGCGTCCTTGTGCTCGGCGACCCGCTTCCACAGCGTCAACTTCGGCTTCACGGCCTTCTGGCGCAGGCTCTTCGGCACGTCCGACCAGTCGCGCTGGTCATCGACCATCGGTTCATAGGCCTGCACCAGCAGCTGGTCGCCGCGCCAGCCGAGCACGAACGGCTGGTTGACGACCGTGACCTTGGTGCCATCCGGCACCAAGTCGTAAATTCGCGCGATGTCCTCGGGATACAGGCGGATGCAGCCAGCGCTCGCGCGCATGCCGACCGCGGGCGGCTTGTTCGTGCCGTGCATCAGGTAGCTCGGCCAGCCGAGCCGCATCATGTGGCGGCCGAGCGGGTTGTCGGGACCGGGCGGCACCTTGTCGGGCAGGATGTCGCCGTCCTTCGCGTGTTCCTGGCGCACGGACACCGGCGGTGTCCACACCGGATCCTTCACGTGCGACATGACCTTGGTGCTGCCCTCCGGCGTCGCCCAGCCGACCTTGCCGATGCCGATCGGATGCGTGATTACTTCGAGCGGCGCACCCTTGGTACGCTTCGGGTAGTAGTAAAGCCGCATCGCCGCGAGGTTCAGCACGATGCCCTCGCGCGGCGCGTCCGGCAGCACGAACTCGGTCGGCAGCACGATCGTCGTGCCCTCGCCCGGCAGCCACGGGTCCACGACCGGGTTGGCGCGCACCAGTTCCGCGTAGCCGACGTTGAAGCGGCGCGCGAGGTCCGCGAAGGTGTCTTCGTTCCGGGACAGCGTGACCTGGAGGTGGCCGACGACGTCCTGACCGTCGGCGACGAGAAACCGGTGGGTCGCCTCGGCGAGCGGCAGTTCCGGGACCGCCGGGACCACGGCCTCGGTTTTGGCCTTACCGGCCGGCCTCGGGACCTTTTTCCAGAGGCTTTCAAACGGCGTGCAGGCCGCGACCGCCACGAGGGCGGCGGCGAGGCAAAAGATGCGGGGATATGCCCGGTTCATGGCCGGGCATTATCCATGCAAATGGCCGCCCCTCACCAGATCTTCACGCGCTCCGCGGCGGGCCGCCAGAGCTTGTCGCCCTCTTTCACGCCAAACGCCGCGTAGAACTCGTCCATGTTGGCGACCACGCCGTTCGCGCGGAATTCGGACGGCGAATGCGGGTCCGTCAGCACGATCTCGCGCATCAGCCCCTCGCGCCACTTCGTGCGCCAGGCCTGGCTGTAGCCGAGGAAGAACCGCTGCGGGCCCGTGTTGCCGTCGATGACCGGCGCTTCCCTGCCGCCGAGCGAGGCGATGTAGGCGGCATAGGCGACGGCCGCACCTGACAGGTCACCGATGTTCTCGCCGAGCGTCAGCTCGCCGTTGACGTTCAGCCCCGGCAGCGCCTCGAACCCGGAGTACTGCTTGATCAGCCCCGCGGCCTTCAGCCTGAACTTGTCGTTGTCCTCCGCCGTCCACCAGTCGCGCAAATTGCCCTCGCCATCGTACTGGCGGCCGCGGTCGTCGAAGCCATGGCTGATCTCGTGGCCGATCACGGCGCCAATCGCGCCGTAATTGACCGCGTCATCCGCATCCAGGTTGAAGAGCGGCGGCTGGAGGAACGCGGCCGGGAACACGATCTCGTTGTTGGTGGGCAGGTAATACGCGTTGACGGTCTGCGGCGTCATGAACCACTCGGTCGGGTCCTTCGGCTGGCCCGCGCGCGCCGCCTGCCAATTCCATTCGAACTGGTTTGAGCGCATCACGTTGCCCAGCAGGTCGTCGCGCCGGATCTCGAGGCCCGAGTAGTCGCGCCACTTGTCGGGATAGGCGATCTTGACCTTGATCATGCCGAGCTTGGTGTGTGCTTCCGCCCTGGTCGCGGCGCTCATCCAGTCGAGCGAGTCGATGCCGCGGTCGAAAGCCGCCAGCAGGTTCTTCACGAGCTGGTCCATGCGCGCCTTCGCCTCGGGCGGGAAATGCCGCGCGACGTACTCGGCGCCGATCGCCTCGCCCATCGCGCCGTCGGTCTCCTGCACGGCGCGCTTCCAGCGCGGGCGGAGCGCTTCGGTGCCGCGGAGCGTGCGCGAGTTGAAGTCGAACGACGCCTCGACGAAGGCCGCCGGCAGCACGCGCGCGTAGGCGCCGATCGCGCGGACGGTCAGGTAGTCCTTCCAGACCGCGAGATCGGACGTGTGCAGGTGCCTGGCAAGCGCCGTGGCGTAGGTCGGCTGGCGCAGGATGAAATCGCCGGGCGGCAGCCGGCTGTCCTTGAAGAACACCTTCCACTCGAACTCGGGCGCCAGCGAGTACGCGGACTCCTCGGTGTACCGGTTGTAGGTTGCGATCGGGTCGCGGTTCTGCACGGGCGTCCACTGGTCGGTTGCGACCGCGATCTCGAGCGCGAGGATCTTCTCCGCGCGCGCGGCGCCGTCGGCCTCGCCCGCGAGCGTGAGGAGCTTCGCGAGGTACTCCACGTATTTGCGGCGGAACTCGACGTACTCCTGGTCCTCGCGCAAGTAGTAGTCGCGATTCGGCATGCCGAGGCCGTCCTGGGTCAGGTAAGCCACGTTGTGCGTCGAATTGCGCGCATCCGGATAGACGTAAACGCCGAGCGGAACGCTGATGCCGAGGCCCTGGGCCCGGCCGAAGAAACGCGCGAGGCCGGCGGGATTGCCGATCGCTGCGATCTCGGTGAGGAGCGGCTTGAGCGGCGCGACGCCTTTCGATTCGACCAGCGCCTCGTCCAGGAAGCTCGAGTACATGTCGCCGAGCCGGCGCATGCCGGGCGTCGCCTGGTCACCGGCGGCCGCGGCCTCGACCAGGATCGCCTGCACGTCCGCCTGCGCTTTCTCGAACAACATGATGCCGATGCCGGCGCTCGCGTATTCCGCCGGGAACTCGGTGGTCGCGAGCCAGGTGCCGTTGACGTGGCGGAACAGGTCGTCCTGCGGCCGGACCTTCGTGTCCATGGCCGTGGCGTCGATGCCGGAAACGAGCGGCGCGGCCGCGTTGTCGGCCGCGGCGAGGCCCGCGGCGCTGGCCATCAGGAGGGCAGTCAGCAGGTGGCGAAGCAGCATTCCCGTTCTCCAGGTCAATCGGGGCGCGCAGTATAAGGCAGGGTCCAAATGGCCAGGATCCGCGACGCGGCAGGGCGTTTCAGGCACGCGCCGCGCGGAATGCGAGCGGCCAGCGCAGCGCCCGCCGGCCCGGGCCCCAGGCGGCGGCGAGCGGCCCGGCGAGGAGCGCGACCGGATCGCGCTGCTGTCGCGTGCGGTAACGCGCGACCGCCGACCAGGTGCCGAAGTAACCGAGCGCGGCATCGACGTCCCAGTCGGCGCGCATCTCGAAGGGCGGTGCGGCGACGGCCGGAAACGGCGGCACGAGATCGCGATATCCGTCGTCCACGAGGTAGCGCTCGCGCGGCCAGTAGGGCCCGACGACGTCCCGCGAGAAATCCTCGACGAGCCGCTCGATTTCGGGAGTCGCGACGAAGCGGCCGTAGCACCAGACAACGAACAGGCCGCCGGGCCGAAGCACGCGCCGTGCCTCGGTCGTGAAGGCGCGCCAGTCGAACCAGTGCGCGGCCTGGGAGGACACAAGGAGGTCGGCGGAATGCGCCGCGAGCGACAGCGACTCCGCCCGCTCGCAGCGGTATTCGACTTTCGGATGGACCCGCGCGGCCTTCAGCTGGGCGGCGCTCGCATCGGTCGCGATCACCGCATCGAAGTGGGCCGCAAGCGCGACCGCCGACTGGCCGCTGCCGGTCGCGACGTCCACCGCGAGCCGGTGGCCGGGCGATTGCGCCGCGAGCCAGGCGAAGAGTTCGGGCGCGTCGGCTGGCCGATACCTTTCATAGGCATCAGCGCCGCCCGAAAAATGGTCCTTGAATCCGGCCGGTGTCGTCACCGATCGATTGTAGCCGGGCAAAAAAAGACCCCGGGTTTTGAGGCCCGGGGTTGAAATGCGGACTTTCGGTGAAGGGAAGGAAGTCCGCTAGGGGATACTGACGCAGACAAAAAAGACGGTCCAAAGACTAGCGTCGGCGGACAGAGACCGGCGTGAAGCGCGCCACAGATTGCGACGGATACTGAAAAATACTCAGGATTCAAGGCGTTACGACGAGACCATGGCCGGATCCCAGTACATCACGCCGGAAGGCGCCCGGAATTTGCGCGAGGAACTCGACGCGCTCTGGCGCGTGGAGCGCCCCGCGGTCACGAAGTCCGTGGCCGAGGCCGCAGCCCAGGGCGACCGCTCGGAGAACGCCGAATACACCTACGGCAAGCGGCGGCTGCGCGAGATCGACCGGCGGGTCCGGTTCCTGCGCGGGCGGCTCGACGGGATCGTGATCGTCTCGGATCCGCCGGCCGACCGGTCGCGGGTCTTCTTCGGCGCCTGGGTGACGGTCGAGGACGGGTCGGGCAACAACCGACGGCACCGCATCGTCGGGCCGGATGAGTTCGACCGCGAGCCGGGCTACATCAGCATGGATTCGCCACTCGGCCGCGCCCTGCTCGGCAAGCGCGTCGGCGATGAAGTCAGCGTGCTGCTGCCCGCGGGCGAAATCAGCCTGGCGATCGCGGCGATCGACTACTAGAGGGGACGCATCCCTTCAAAGGGGACGCATCCCTTTGAGAAGCGACTCGCCCCATCCAAAGGAATGCGTCCCCTTTGAAGGGATGCGTCCCCTTTGATTACA
>JANNHT010000149.1:0-1979 GCA_031404555.1 Gammaproteobacteria bacterium | reverse complement strand
CCTGCCGCCAGGTCATCGAGCGGCTCGACCGCTATTACCGCCAGACGAAGGTCCAGCCCTACTACGCGTTCGCGCCCTCCACCGCCGCCGGCGAGCAGATGGACGCCGCGAAGGCGAGGCTCGCGGACTGGCTGAATGTCGGCCACGATGAACTGCACCTCGGGCCGTCGACCTCGCAGAACACCTTCGTCCTCGCGCAGGCGTTGCGAAAGCTCCTGAAGCCGGGCGACGAGATCATCGTCACCAACCAGGACCACGAGGCCAACGTCGGCGCCTGGAGCCGGCTCGCCGAGGACGGATTCGTCGTGCGCGAGTGGGCGGTCGACCCGAAGACCGCGGATCTCGAGCTGCGCGACCTCGAGAAGCTCCTGTCCGCGCGCACGCGGGCGGTCGCCTTCACGCACTGCTCGAACGTGGTCGCGACCATCAACCCGGTGCGTGAGATCACGGACCTCGCGCATCGCGTCGGCGCCTGGGCCTTCGTGGACGGCGTCGCATTCTGTCCGCACGGCCTGCCGGACATCGCGGCACTCGGCGCTGACGCCTATTTCTTCTCGCTCTACAAGGTCTACGGCCCGCACCTAGGCGCGATGTTCCTGCGCCGCGAACTGAACGCAGCGCTGCCGAACCAGGGCCACTTCTTCAATGCGGGCGAGTCCGCCAAGCGCTTCACGCCCGCGGGCCCCGATCACGCGCAGATCGCGGCGGTCAACGGCGTCGTGGACTACATGGATGCGGTCGCCGACCGCCACGGCCTGCGCGGCCGGCCCGTACCGGAACGCGCAGCCGCGGTACGAACACTCTTCCGCGAACACGAGACGCGCTTGCTCCAGCCGCTCCTCGATTTCCTCGCTGCGCAGCCGGGGCTCAGGCTGATCGGCCGGACGCGGGCCGCCGAGCGCGCGCCGACCGTCTCGTTCTGCGTCCCGGGACGGAGCTCCGCCGACATCGCGAGCCGGCTTGCAGAGGCGAAGCTCGGCGTCGGCGTCGGCAATTTCTACGCCTACCGGCTGGTGAAAGCGCTCGGAATCGACACCGACGACGGCGTCGTGCGCGTCTCGTTCGTGCACAGCACGTCAAAGGCGGAAGTCGAGCGCATGATCCAGGCGCTCGGTCGGATCCTCGCGGGCTGACGCGGCCCATACATCTTCTCCAATGATCGGTCCGCAACGCCTCAAGTGGATCGTCTACGCGCTGCTGTTCCTCGATTTCATCCTGTATCTCTACGAAGACGCGGAAGCAGCGCACTACGTGCTGGGCGATGCCCCGGGACTGTTGGACTACGGCGCCGCCTACGTCACCTCGATTGATCTCGCGGCCTGGTTCACGCTGATCCTGCTGTTCGAGCTCGAAACCTACGTGCGGGTCGGACGGAGCTGGACCGGCGCAAAGCAATGGGCCGTGCACGGGCTGCGCCTCGTCTGCTACGCCACGATCCTGCACACGAGCTTTGCGGCCGTCACGGCGCTGCGCGAATTCCAGAATCCGGTTGAACTGCCCCAGGCTGCGGACGTCTGCGCCTATGTCGAGGGCGACTGGTCGTTCCTCCGAAACCGCGATTACGTGGACATCAATCGCGACAACTGCGCGGGCATCGGCGACGGCCCGGCCTTCGTCGAGATCGGCGGCGATGCCGTGATCACGGATCGCGAGGGCCTGCTCGAAGGCCTGATCCTCGCCTGGACCGACCTACTGGAGAGCGTGGCCTGGGTTTTGATCGTCCTGGCCATCGAAGCCCTCGTCCGCCTTCAGCAGCGCGCCCCATGGAGCGCGCGGACGATCGCAGGCCTCGGCTACGTCAAGACGGCGCTCTACGCGCTGATCCTGGTGATTGCCTTCTACTGGCTCTCGAAGGGCCAGTTCCTGTACTGGTGGGACGAGATGATCTGGATCGGTGGCTTCCTGTTCATCGACCGCAACATCGTCCGCTGGCGATCGTCGCTGCCGGCCGGTCTGTCGCGTCCCCCATTGAACGCACC
>JANNHT010000148.1:0-5514 GCA_031404555.1 Gammaproteobacteria bacterium | reverse complement strand
TCACCGGCGAGCTGGGATTCGAGATCAACGTGCCGGCCGACCGCGGGCTCGCGGCCTGGGAAGCGATCCATGCCGCGGGCGTGCCGCACGGCATCACGCCCTACGGCACCGAGACCATGCATGTGCTCCGCGCCGAGAAGGGCTATCTCATCGTCGGACAGGACACGGACGGCACGGTGACGCCCGATGACGCGGGAGTCGCCTGGGCGATCGGCCGCAACAAGTCGGACTTCCTCGGCAAGCGATCGATCTCACGCGCGGCGATGAAGTCGCCCGGGCGCAAGCAGCTCGTCGGGCTCCGGAGCCTCGACGGGCGCACGGTGCTCGAAGAGGGCGCGCAACTCGTGGAATCGGCGGGGCAGAAGCCGCCGATGACACTGCTGGGCCATGTGACTTCGTCCTACGCGAGCGCGGCCCTCGGCCATCCGGTGGCGCTCGCCATGGTCGCGGGCGGCCGCGCGCGCCGCGGTCAGAAACTCTTCGTGCCGATGCCGGACGGCGATGTCTCCGTCGAAGTGACCTCGCCGGTCTTCTACGACCCGGAAGGGGCGAAGCTCAATGGCTGAGCTAAAGATTCTTCCGCCGGCCGCGCGCTTCATCCTCCAGGGCGGATCGGTCGCGCGCACGACCGTGGGCGACGCATTCAGGCTAGCGCTGCCGGAAGATCCCTGCCGCTCCCATGCAGCGGACGGCCGCGCCGCGCTCTGGCTCGGACCCGATGAATACCTGCTGCTCGCGCCGAGCGGCGACATGCGAACGATCGCCATCGAGCTGACGACCGCGCTCGCGGGCATCCCGCATTCGCTGGTGGACGTCAGTCAGCGCCAGATTGCACTGCGGGTAAGCGGACCCGATGCGGGCGCGATCCTGAATTCCGGGTGTCCGCTCGACCTCGACCCCGCGGCGTTTCCGCCCGGCATGTGCGCGCGCACGATTTTCCACAAGGCGGAAATCGTTCTTTGGCGAAAAGCGGCCGAGGAGTACCATCTGGAAATCTGGCGTTCCTTCTCCGACTACGTTCGGGGCCTGTTGCAGGACGCCATTCGCTCGGAAATCGGGGACAGACCAAATCAAGGGGACGATCATGCGCAGCGTTCAGAAGGTTGACGTTCGGGCCGCAGTCCGTGGAGTGCTCGGCGCCGCCCTGCTGTGCAGCGCCTCTCCATCGGCGATCGCGGACCAGGAGGAGGCGACGCCGTTCGGCGAGATCGTCGTCACCGCGCAGAAGCGCGAACAGAACATCCAGGACGTCGGCATCGCGGTGACGCCGCTCGGCGAAGACACGCTGCAGGACCTCAACATCACGATGGCGACCGACATCGTGCGCGCTGTGCCCAGCCTCAAGATGAATGCGTATTCGTCGGCGCAGGTCGTGTTCAATATCCGCGGCGTCTCGCAGAACGATTACGGCGACCAGCAGGAACCGCCGGTGGCTGTCTACCAGGACGACAGTTACTCGAGCTCCATCAACCTCGCGAGCTTCCCGGTATTCGACCTCGAGCGTGTCGAGGCGCTCCGCGGCCCGCAGGGCACGCTGTTCGGCCGTAACGCCACCGGCGGCGCGATCCAGTTCATCTCGCGCAAGCCCACCCAGGAGTTCGAGGGCTACACCGACCTGACGGTCGGGTCCTTCAACCAGGTCATCGTGAACGGCGCCGTCTCCGGCCCCTTCAGCGACTCGGTGCAGGGACGGCTCGCCTTCATCTACAACAAGGATGACGGCTGGATGGAGTCCATCATCCCGGGCGTGGACGACCGCGGCGGCAACGATCACTACGCGGTGCGCGGGAGGCTGGCTTTCCAGCCGAGCGACGCTACGGACGTCAACGTGATCCTGCGCTACATGAAAGCGGACGGCGAGACCCAGGCCGGCCTCTATTCCCACGAGCCCGCCTGCCCGAACGCCGAATTCCAGGGCGAGTTCACGCTACCGACCCAGTCCTGCGCCTTCTGGGGCACCGGCCCGGGCGAGAGCGGCACCGGCTTCCGCGAGGACAGCATCATCCCGAGCCGCGGCGGCGATCCGTACAAGACGGCGGAAACCGAGCCCTCGTTCGTGGATCGCGAGATCTTCGGCACGACCGTGCGGGTCGACTCCGAGATCGGCGAATGGGGATTCGTCTCGATCACCGATTTCCAGACGTCCGAGAAGTTCTACACCGAGGGCGGCGATTCCTCGCCGGACGAAGGCGTGTACTTCTTCCAGGGCAGCGATCTCGACCAGATCTCGCAGGAGTTCCGCCTGTCACGGTCGTTCGGCGTGAGCGAATTCGTCGCCGGCGTGTACGGCATGCAGGTGGACGGCGACTACATCGGCAAGTTCGCCGACCCGTTCTACGGCTACGACCCGGACGTGGCGTTCTCGCAGGAAACGACGTCCTACGCCGTCTTCGCGCAGAACGAGTGGAGCTTCGCGGAGCGCTGGAAGCTGATCACGGGCCTGCGCTGGTGGCACGACACGCGCGAAGGCGCGTATTTCGGCAGCGCGCCGGCTGTGCCCGGCCTGACGCCCGCCGTCACCATCATCTTCAACCAGAACGAGATCTTCCCGAACAACCCGGACGTTCTCGTCACCCCCAGCGATGCCAAGACAACGTTCGACGATGTCGCCGGCCGGCTGGAGATCGACTTCAGGGCGAGCGACGACGTACTTCTGTACGCGAGCTTCAACCGCGGCAGCAAGAGCGGCGGCTACACCTTCTCGACGGGCACGCCCTACAACCCGAACGAGGAAGAGTTCCTGAACGGCATCCCGTTCGAGCCGGAGACGCTCGACGCCTTCGAGGTCGGCATGAAGTCGACGCTCGGCGGCAACACGACGCTGAACCTCACGGCGTTCTACTACGACTACCAGGACTACCAGGCCTTTGCGCAGCTCGGCCCGGTGCAGACCGTCGTCAACCAGGATGCCGAGGCGCAGGGCCTCGAGCTCGAGCTGAACTCGCGGCCTATGGATGGGCTCACGCTCCAGCTCGGCGCGTCGTTCATGGAAAGCGAGGTCAAGGACATCACGCTGCCCGATCTCGCGACGGTCGTGGACCACGACCTGCCGCAGGCGCCGAGCTTCTCGGGCAATGCGCTCGCGCGTTACGAGTTCCCGCTGGGTGGTGGCGTCGCGTCGGTGCAGGGCGACGTGCTGTATTCCGACGATTTCTGCTTCACGGTGCTGTGCGCACCGGTTGAAGAGGAGAGTTCGTACTACGTCGCCAACGCGCGCATCGGCTACGCCGCGGCGGACGGCCGCTGGGAAGTCGCCGCTTTCGTCAACAACCTGACGGAAGAGGAATACCGCGTCTACGCCTTCGACAGCTCGCTGTTCTCGGGCGTCGTGGCGGGCGTGTACGGCAGGCCGCGCACTTACGGCCTGACGGCGTCGTTCCGCTTCGGCGCCGGGTACTGATCGCCGCGGGCACGTGAAGCTTGCTCGGCATTTCTACCGGCTACCGGTCCGGTTCGACGTCGATCGGCTGCGGGCCGAAGTCGAGGCGCTGCCCGCGGATGCCTGGTCGCAGCACCCGAGCGAATACCAGGGTAATACTGCCGCGCGCCTGATCACCGTCGGCGGCGCGCAGAACGACTTCACCGCCGGCGAGATGCAGCCGACCCCGGCGCTCGCGGCGAGCCCATACATTCAGCAGGTGCTGGCGTCGTTCAGCACGGTCTGGTCGCGCTCACGGCTGATGCGTATCGAGGGCGGCGGTTCCGTGCCGCAGCACAGCGACATGAACCACCACTGGTTCTATCGCGTACGCGTGCACATCCCGGTGATCACGCGCCCCGAAGTCCGGTTTCACTGCGCCGACCGGAACGTGCACATGGCGGCCGGCGAGGCCTGGATCTTCGACAACTGGCGCGAGCACAAGGTGTTGAACCCGACCACCGACGCGCGCATCCACCTCGTGGCCGACACAGTGGGCACCTCGACATTCTGGCGGCTGGTCAACCAGGGCCAGGTCGATCACTTCGACCGGCCGAATCCGGATTCGAAGCTCATCGCCTTCGATCCCGCCGCCCGGCCACAGCTTCTGGTGGAGCGATTCAATGCCGCGCCGCTGATGCCGCCTGCGGAAGTCGAGCAGCTGGCCTTCGACCTGCTCGGCGATCTTGCGCCGGAGAATGCGCGCCCGGAATCCGCGGCGGCGGTCCGACAGTTCGTCAGCCTGATGATTGATTTCTGCCGCGACTGGCGCTCGCTGTGGAGCCTGCACGGCGATGCGCCCGAAGCGAAGGGCAAGTACGAGTCGCTCGTCGCATTCGTCCAGAAGCAGATCCGGCTGTTGCCGCCCGTGCGAATCGCAAGCACCGGCTACAACGCGCAGTCCGTCCTCAACGCGCGCCTCATGGCGCAGCTGTTCGGAAGCGCCGGCGGCCGCCGGCGGGAGGCCGCCGAATTCAACGTTAGCGCGGCTTCACGCGGCCAGCCGGCGCGGGAAGAGGGCGAACTGCCGATCATCGAGCGCCCGATCATCATCCTGAGCGCGCCGCGGGCGGGCAGCACACTGCTGTTCGAGACCCTGGCGCAGGCGGCGGGCATCCACACGATCGGGGGCGAAAGCCACCGCCTCATCGAGGGCATCGACGCGCTGCACCCGGGCGGCGGCGTGACGTCGAATCGCTTGATTGAAACAGACGCGACACCCGCGATCGTTGCCGAGCTGCGCCGGCGGTTCGCGAACCAGCTCCGCGATCGCGACGGACAGGCGCCTGCGCCGGGCGCGCCTGCACGGCTCCTAGAAAAGACGCCGAAGAATGCGCTCCGCATTCCTTTCCTGCTCCAGGTCTTTCCTGACGCGCGGTTCGTGTTCCTGCACCGCGAACCGCGCGCCAACCTCGGCAGCATGATGGAAGCGTGGCGCTCGCGCGGCTGGGTGACGTATCGGAAGCTCGCAGGCTGGAACGGGCCGTGGTCCTTGCTGCTGCCGCCCGGCTACGAACGCCTGTGCGACCGGCCGCTCGAGGAAGTCGCAGCGTTCCAGTGGCAGTCGGCGAACGAGACGATCCTCGACGACCTCAAGGGCTTGCCGCGCGATCGCTGGACGACCGTGCGCTACGAAGACCTGATCCGCGATCCCGCGGCGGAGATCGCGAAGCTGCTGGAATTCGCGGGCCTCGCCATGGATGCTCGGCTTGCCGACTACCTGTCGAAGCCGCTGCCGCTGTCGCGGCACACGAAGACGCCGCCGCGCCCCGATAAGTGGAAGCAGGACGAGGCGGCGATCGAGCGGGTGATGCCGGCGCTTGCGGAGGTCAGCGCGAGGATCGAGACCTAGGAAGCGCGCAGGATCCTTTCCCCCGGCTACTGCCAGACAAGCGCCTTCTTCCCAACCTGGTACTGAATGGAAACAGTTCCGTTGCTGCCAGTCGCTGTGGTGGTCGCAACGCCCTTGTCGGAACGATCGAACTGTGCAGAGAAGACGACCTCGCCGATCGGCGATGCTTCCTGCATGCTGCTGACGACCTGTTCGTCCTTGTGCCGGCTCCTGATCTCCACTTTCTCCCCCGGCTGAAATCCGC
>JANNHT010000147.1:0-1542 GCA_031404555.1 Gammaproteobacteria bacterium | reverse complement strand
ACGCGAGTTTCGCCGACTACTGCCAAGCCAAGGAGCGCATCTTCGCGGCGCAGCAACCCACCGACGTGGCGATCCTCAAGGCGGTCAGCAGGTAGATCACCATGATCATGCCGTGCATGGTGATGAACTGGTAATACTGATTCGGGTCGACGAAGTGGAACTGGTCCGGGAAGCCGAGCTGCAGGCGCATCAGGCCCGAGAGCACCAGCGCGATCAGGCCGACGAAGATCGCGACGATCGAGTACTGGATCGCGATGACCTTGTGGTCCTGGCTCCAGATGTATTTCGTGAAGAAGGAAGTCGGATCGTGAATCGGGGCATCACGATCGGCGATTGCGACGTAGGCCATCAGTTCCCCCTTCCGGTCGTCATTGCGGTACGAGCCGGCTCGGGTTTCAGCGTGTTGATGTAGGCGACGATGTCGTTGATGGCGTCGTCATCGGCGAGCGAGTCCGCCATCGTCGCCATCTGCCATCCGTAATAGTCCCGGCGGTGTCCGCCGCGGATCCCGGCGCGGAAGTTTTCGAGCTGGCGCACGAGGTACCAGTCCGACATGTCCGCGAGGCGCGGGGCGTTCAGCGCCCAGATGCCCTGGCCCTCGCGGCCGTGGCAGGCGCCGCAGGTCGTGTACAGCTTGCGGCCGTGATCGAGGTCGCCGCTGATCGTCGCTTCGGTCTCCTGTCCGGGCAGCGACTCGATGTAGGCGGACACATTCCGGATCGTCGCATCGTCCGGGAGCATGGATGCAAAGGTGACCATCTGCCCGCCGTACTTGTCGTCCATGTGCACGCCGCGCAGGCCATTGCGGAAGGCGTGGAGCTGGCGGCGCAGGTACCCGGCCTCCTGGCCGGCGAGTCGCGGTGCGTTCAGCGCGACGTTGCCCTCGCCGGACGGGCCGTGGCAAGCCATGCAGACCGCGTACATGGCGGCGCCGGCCGCGGGATCGGCGGCCGCGAGCGCCTGGGTCTCGTCGAAGGTCGGCATGCCGGCGAGCCACTGGTCGAATTCGTCGCGCGGCAACACGACGACGCGGCCGCGCATCGCGAAGTGGCCGACGCCGCAGAGCTCCTCGCAGAGGATCTCGTACTCGCCCGGCAGCGTCGGTGTGAGCCAGAGGTAAGTGATCATCCCCGGCACGAGATCCATCTTCACGCGGAACTGCGTGATCGTGAAGTTGTGCAGCACGTCCTTTGAGCGCAGCAGCACCTTGACCGGCTGATCGACGGGAAGCTTCAACTCGGGTGAGGCGACCAGCACGTCGTCGCGGCCGAGCGGGTCTTCCGGATCGAGCCCGAAGGGATTGTCGGGAGTGATGAGCGCGGCGCTGCTGTGACCGAGCTTTCCGTCCTCGCCCGGGAACCGGAAGCTCCAGTGCCACTGCTGGCCGACAGCCTCGACGATCGCCGCATCTTCGGGCACCTGAACGAACTTGCCCCAGACGAAGAGTCCTGGGGCAAGCATTGCGGCGACGCCGATCGAGGTCACGATCGTAAGCCACCACTCGAGTTTCTTGTTCTCCGGATCGAAGGTCGCCTTCTGGTC
>JANNHT010000146.1:0-7525 GCA_031404555.1 Gammaproteobacteria bacterium | reverse complement strand
CTACTGACCGAACCAGTAAGGTCTTTCTTACGCTGGGTTCCATACCCAACCACCACTACATCATCCAATGATTCAACCCGGGTGGTCAGTTGAGCGATGATACTATTTTCGTCATTTACTGTTATTTCGAATTTCTCATAGCCCACAGATGTTACTTCTAATATATCCCCCTTTGCGGCAGCTATACTAAACTGTCCCTGTTCAGTACTGACGACCCTAACATTTTTATTTTTGACTGATATGGTAGCACCGATTACCGGGTTACCATCCTTGTCTTTGACCTGGCCGGTGATCTTTCCCTGTGCCAGGGCAGCCTGGCTTATCAGCAAAGCCAAAGCCGCGGCAAGTTCCGACTCCAGCGACTGCCGGAGCAGCCCGTCGATCTCGCCTCGAAGCCCGGGCCCGGCATGGGAACGCATCAGTTTCGGCAGCCAGAGTTCGCGCGCACCCAGCATGCCCTTGATCAGCTCCGCGAGCTGGCGCGGCTCGTGATTGAGCGAGCGCGCAAGTCGCAGGAGCCCGGACGCGACCGGCAGGTCCTCGTCCATCATCGCGACCGTGCGCTTCGCCGCCTCCGCGTACAGTGCGCGCGCATCGTCGACGAGCGCAGCCGAGGTGCCGATTCGCGCGGCGAGCGGCAAGCGCCGCGCGAGCCAGTGATTCAATCCGTCAATGGTCTGCACGTGCAGCCGCGCCGGGTTGCGCTCGAGGCCCCAGCCGAGTTCGCGGCTTCGCGCGAGCGCGGCCGAGCCATGGCGCTGCAACTCCCGGGTCCGCTCGTCCGCTTCGCCGGCCAATGGCTCGCCCGCCTTCCGGAGCGCGTCGACGATGCGATGCCGCATCTCGGCGGCGGCCTTGCGCGTGAACGTGATTGCGACGATCTGTTCCGGCCGCTCGACATCGGCGAGCAGGCGGAGGTATCGCATCGTCAGGAGCGTCGTCTTCCCGGAACCCGCGGGCGCCTGAACGATGAACGAACCGGTCGGCAGGACCGCGCGATGGCGCGCTTCGCGATCGAGCTGCAGCGCGTCACTCGCCATCGGCGGCCTCGTCGTCGGCGTCTTCCCGCGAGGCGCGTTCCACGCGGCAGAGCGCGGCGAGATGGCAAAAGCGGCAGGTGTCGGCCGCGAGCTTCGGGTCGACCTCGGCGCGTCCCGCGGCAAAGTCCTCCGCCAGGCGCTCGAGCCAGGCGCGCCAGTGCGCGGTGATCTCCGGCCACTCGAAACCGTTCTGCCGGTCCTCCGTCAGCCGGAACCTCGCCGCCGGTTCGAGGCCTTCGATCGCCGAGCCATCCCGGCCGACGCCGGTGTACTTCGCCTGCGCAGCGCTGACTTTCGCGAAGGCGATGCCACCCGGCCGGTCCGGGTGCAGGACCGCGTACAACGGCAACTGGGGCGCATCCATCCGCGCGCCGCGCCAGGCCGAGCTTTGCGCCCGCCCGGTCTTGTAGTCGATGACGATTCGTTCATCGCCGATGCGGTCCACGCGATCGACGCGCAGGCGCAGTTCAAGCCCGGCAATCGTCAGGGTATGCGCGCGCTCGGTCTCGACGACGTCGAACGGCGGGCGCGCGAGATCGAGTTCCAGCAGCCGCCCGACGGCGCGGAGCTGCCATTCGCGTTCGAGCGCGATCGTGGGCGCGCCCGTGCCCGCAGGCGCCGACGCTGCGATCGCCGCATCGACCGCCCTCGCGGCGAGCGCGCTCCGCGCCTCCGGGTCGAGCGCCGCGAGTGCAGGCTGGCTGCCGAGACGGGCCCACAGATCCTGCAACACGCGGTGCAGCAGGACGCCCCGCAGGCGACGGTCGAAACCGGCCTGCGGCTCTTCGAGCGGCGCCGCGTCGAGGCGGAGTTCCGCGAACGCGCGGAACGCGCACTGCGCCTGCAGTTCCAGCAAGCGTGCGCCGCCCTTCACCTGCCGCGTCGCAAGCGGCGGCAGCGGCGCCTCCGGCACGGCCTCGAGCCGGGCATCGTCGAAGGCCAGGCGCTCGCGTGAGGGCGGCAGCGATGGCAACACGAGTTCCTCCGCATCGGCGGGCAGGAGCGGCGTGCCATCCACTTCCGTGTCGTTCTCGAACTGCGGCCAGGAGAGCACGAGTCCATCCGCCGCCGTGCGCCAGCGCGCGATGATGGCCTCGGCTTCGACCACGCAACCCTCGGGCGTGACGCCCGGCATGCCGAGCTGCCGCTGGATCTCGATCGGCAGCAGCGGATCCACCGCGACCGGGCGCGGCCAGGCGCTCGCCGTCAGGCCGGCGACCCAGAGGCTGTCGAAATGCACGCCCGGGTCCTCCCAGGCATCGAGCACGAAGACCGACGGCTCGCCGCTCTCGGGCTGAAAGGGCGCGGCCGCGAGGCGGCGCAGTTCTGCGAGCGCATCGGACGCGCCGAGATCCGTTGCGACCGAGGCGAGCGTCGCGAGCTCGTCCAGCAGTTCGCGGAATCGCCGCGCCGCCTGAAATTCGCGGCTGCCGAGCGGTACCGGGCCTGGCCACCCCCAGGCAGCGAGACAGGCGCCAAAGGTCTCGGCCCACGCGCTGGCACTCCGTCGCTTCGCGCCCAGGAGCGCGTCCGCTCCGGCTGCGATCGCTGCAGCGAATTGCGTTGCACCCGCCCGCGCGGCGCGATCGGCCAGTCGTTGGCCGTGAATCCGCACCGCGCCCTGCGCCGCGCGCAGCGACAGCTCGGCGGCAATGCGCGTACTGCGCTCGGCATCGACGCCACCGACATGCGTGCCGAGCAGGAGGCGGCTCGCCGCCGTCCAGTCCACGGTGCCCGCCGCACAGGCAATCGCTGTCAGCGCGGAATCTACGACGGGCTGTACGGCGAGCGGACGGCCACCCGCCAGGTCGAAGACCCGCTGCTCGCGGTCGTCGCCCGGCAGCTCGAGTGCGGGCTGGAGCATCGCTGCGAGCGCGCGCTCGAGCGCGCCGCGATTCGCATCGAGGTCCGGCACGACCACGGCGTGAATGCCGGCGGGCGCCCGCGCCACGCGTTCGCGCAGCCACGCCAGCATCGTGCGGCGCTCGGACTCCGGATCTGCGGCCCGGTGACGGAACAGCGCACCGGCCTGCGGCGTGGGTTGCAGCCGTTCGACCAGGCGGCCCGCCCCCGACAGTGCGGCGAACAGGGCTTCGGCTGCGGGTGCCAGCCGCCGGAATCCGGCGAGCAGGATCGGCGGGCCCGTCGCGTGCAGCACCGCGGCCTCGACCAGGCGCCGCGCGAGGTCACCCGCATCGCAGCCCTGCCGGTCCTGCAGCTCGTGCTCGACCGCCCGCGCCCAGCCCAGGAAGGCCTGCTGGTCCCGCGTCAGCGGCCAGCGCGACACGGCCGCGAGATCCCCGCCATGGGCGCGCAGGCGCAGCCAGCTGGCGCGGGCACGGGCGCCGAGATCGGCAGGATCCAGCAGGCCGGGCGCATCGCGCGCCGCCTGGCGCCACCACAGCCAGCGGAGTGCGACCGGTGACAGGATCACGGGCAGGTCCGGCCGATCCGCCGACGCCCGCTGCCACTGCAGTGTGAGCCAGGCGTCGAGCGGCAGGACCTGGGCCGTGGGCCAGACCTGGCGACCGGCCGAGGCCTGTGCGCGATCGTGCAGGCGCCTGTGGATCCGCGCCTGGCGCAGGTCCGGCGTCAGCAGGAGGCCACCGGACTCCAGGTGGGCGATACAGCGGTCGTTCGAATTCAAGCGGCGGGCCCCCTGCTTCGGGACCCAGCATAGGCCGGCACCTGGCTCAGATGGTGAGCCTGCCGCGGCTCAACCGCCCGCCGCCGGCAAGCCCTCCGGCCATTCGGCGGCCCGGTGGCAGGCCACGAGCCGCGATGCGCCCGCCGGCTGCAATGCCGGGCGTTCGGCATGGCAGCGCGGCAGCGCGTGCGGGCAGCGCGGAGCGAACGGGCAGCCCGGCGCCGCCAGGCTCTCGTCGGCTGCGGGGGCTGGCCGTGGAGCGCGCCGCAGGAGTCTTGCCCGGGCGCCGGCGTCGATGGCGGGGACGGCATCGAGAAGCTCGCGTGTATACGGATGCAGCGGCCGGCGCATCAGGTCCTGCCGGCTCGCGGACTCGACGATGCGGCCCCGATACATGACGAGCACGCGCTCGCAGAGTCCCGCGACCACCGCGAGGTTGTGGCTGATGAAGAGACCGGCGAGCCCCTGTTCACGCCGTATGTGCGCGAGGAGTTCGATGATCTCGCCCTGCACCGGCACGTCGAGCGCGCTCACCGGCTCGTCGCAGACCAGGAACCGCGGGCCCATCACGAGCGCGCGCGCCAGCACCGCGCGCTGGAGCTGCCCGCCGCTCAGCTGGTGCGGATAGCGGCCGGCCAGTTCGGGCGCGAGTCCGACGTCTGCGAGCTGGGCGGCGGCGCGCGCGGCCCGGTCAGTCGGCGAGCAGTCGGGCCGCAGCGCCCGCAGGGGTTCGGCGACCGCTTCCGCGATCGTCATGCGCGGATCGAAGCTCGAGTACGGATCCTGGAACACGCATTGCAGTTCGCGGCGGAGCTTGCGGAATTCGCGGGCCGGCAGGCGGTCGATGCGCCGGCCCTGCCAATTCACCGCGCCGGCGGCAAGCGGCACCAGGCCGAGAATCGCGCGCCCGAGCGACGACTTGCCGCAACCGGACTCGCCGACCAGCCCGAGGATCTCGCCCGCGCGAATGTCCAGGCTGACGCCCTCCACCGCCGGGGGCGCCTGCCGACGCGCGCCGGACTCGCGGTAACGGACCGTGACGCCCCGCAAAGACAGGAGTGCGCTCATGCGCCGCTCACCGCGAGCGCGCGATCGATCGTCGGCACGGCCGCGAGCAGGCTCACGCTGTACGCATCGCGGGGACCCTGCAGGAACTCGGCCGCGCCGGCTGTCTCGATGATGCGGCCCGATCGCATCACCGCGATCCGGTCGGCGAGCGAGGCGACAACGCCGAGGTCGTGCGTCACCAGCAGGAGCGCCATGCCGAGGTCGCGGCACAGCCCGGCGAGCAGCACCAGGATGTCGGACTGCACGGTCGCATCGAGCGCCGTCGTCGGCTCGTCTGCGAACAGGAGCCGCGGTTCTGCCACGAGCGCCAGCGCAATCGCGACCCGCTGGCGCATGCCGCCCGACAGCTCATGCGGAAATCGCGTGAGGTTGTGGCGCGCATCGGGCAGCTGCACGCGTTCGAGCATGCGAAGCGACAGCGCCTCGGCCTCGCGCCGGGTCACGGGTTTCGCGGCGATCGCCGCCTCCACGAGCTGCGAGCCGATGCGCCGGTGCGGCGTGAGGCTTCCCGAGGAGTCCTGGAACACGAAGCCGATGCCGCGTCCCCGCACGCCGGCCGCCGGATCGCCCGCGCCCAGCAACTCGCGGCCATCGAAACGAACCGAGCCGCGCGCGTGCCCATTCGGCGCGAGCAGGCCCGTGCAGGCGAGCAGCAACTGACTCTTGCCCGACCCGGACTCGCCGACGATTGCGACGCTCTCGCGTTCCGCGATCGACAGGTCGATTCCATCTACTGCGAGCACCAGCTCCCGCCCGGCGAACTCGACCGACAGCCCGCGGATCTCGAGGAGTGCCATCAGCGGTCCCGCGGATCGAGGGCGTCGCGCAGGCCGTCGCCCAGGAAGTTGAAGGCGAACACCAGGAGCACTAGGCAGCTGGCAGGCACGGCGAGCATCCAGGGTGCGGTCTCCATCTCCACCGCGCCGTCGGCGACCAGGTTGCCGAGGCTCGCGAGCGGCTCCTGAATGCCGATGCCGAGGAAACTCAGGAAGCTTTCAACCAGGATCACCTGCGGCACGGTCAACGTCGCATAGATGATCACCGGTCCGAGCAGGTTCGGGACGATGTGGCGCGAAATGATTCGAAATGTCCCCGAGCCGCCGACCACGGCCGCCTCGATGAACTCGCGCTCGCGCAGCATCAGCGCCTGCCCGCGCACGATGCGCGCCATCGTGAGCCAGCCGAACGCGCCGATCGCGAGCAGCAGCGTCCACGGCCCGCGGCCGAAGACGACCATCAGGATGATCAGGAAGAACACCTGCGGCAGCGCATAGAGCACGTCCACGAAGCGCATCATCAGCGCGTCCGTGCGCCCGCGCAGGTAGCCGGCGATCGCACCCCAGGCGACGCCGATGACGAGACTCACGAGTGTCGCTGCGAGCGCGATTGCGAGCGACACGCGCAGTCCGAACAGCGTCCGCACGAGCAGGTCACGGCCCAGGCGATCGGTCCCGAGCCAATGGCCCTCCGTCGCGAACGGCGGAACCGCCACGCTCGCCCAGTCGATCTGATCCTCGCGGTAGTCGAGTAACGCCGGACCGACGATCGCCGCGACGGCGAGGAAGACGAGCACGGCGAGCGCCGTCATCGCCGCGCGGTTGGCGCGTAATGCCGCGAGCGCGTCGCGCCAGAGCCCGCGCTTCACGTGGACTGCCCCCGCCGGATGCGCGGATCGAGCGAGGCCTGCACCACGTCCGCCAGCAGGTTGAACGCGATCATCAGTGCGGCGTAGACGATGACCATGCCCATCACGAGCGTGTAGTCGCGATTGAGCGCGCCCTGCACCAGGTGCCGGCCCATGCCCGGCAGTCCGAAGATCGACTCGACCACGAGCGATCCTGCAAGGACGGTCGCAGCCGCCGGGCCGAGATAGCTCACGACCGGCAGCAGCGCCGCAGGCAGGGCGTGACGCAGCAATACCGTTCGCTCCGGGAGCCCGCGCGCGCGCGCCGCGCGGATCCACGGAGCGCGCAGCACTTCGAGCAGGCTGCCGCGCGTGAGGTGCGCGAGGTAGGCGATGAGCGGCAGCGAGAGCGTCACGACCGGCAGCACCGCATAGCGCCAGTCGCCGAGCGCCCAGCCCGCGACCGGCAGCCAGTCGAGCCAGATGCCGAAGGCGAGCGCCAGGAACGGCGCGACCACGAATACCGGAACCGACACGCCCGCGATCGCGAAGCTCATCAGCAGGCGGTCGGGCCAACGGCCGCGGGCGCGCGCCGCCCAGACACCGGCCGGCACGCCGAGCGCGAGGGCGAGCGCGAGCGCTGCCGCGCCGATCGCCAGGCTGACCGGCAGCCCGTCTGCGATCAGCCGGCTGACCGGGTAGTCACGAAATTTGAGGGAGGGCCCGAAATCGCCGCGCAACAAGCCGCGGACGTAGCGTCCGAACTGCACCGGGATCGGCTGGTCGAGGCCGTAGGCGGCTTCCAGGTTGGCGCGGATCTCGGGTGGCAACACCTGCTCTTCGTCGAAGGGCCCGCCGGGGGCGAGCCGCGTCAGCAGGAAGGACAGCGCGACAATGACGGCGAGCGTCGGAATCGCGCCGAGCAGCCGGCGGATGACGAATGCGCAGCTGCTCATCGGCCGATGGGGGCTTGCATCATGCGCGAAGTCACTCGAAATACAGTAGTCAAGCTACTGATTGGTAATGTGATGTTAACCCAAAAGCGGCAAGTTCCGATAGGATGCGTCGCGAAACCGCGGAGTCTTGCATGCGTCGCATCCTGGTCGGGCTGAAACGGGTCATCGATTACAACGTGCGGGTGCGGGT
>JANNHT010000145.1:0-1734 GCA_031404555.1 Gammaproteobacteria bacterium | reverse complement strand
ACGCGACGCATATGCGCAGCGAAGGCGGCAAGTTTCTCGAGGCGGTCGACTAGACCATCGAGATCTCGCGCCGATCGGGCGCGCCTGCGGAGATCTATCACCTGAAAGCGGCTGGCCAGGCGAACTGGCCGAAGATGGACGAGGCCCTCGCCCGCATCGAGGCGGCGCGCAAGGAAGGGCTGCGCATCACGACGGACATGTACACCTATCCCGCCGGCAGCACGGGACTCGATGCGGCTATGCCGCCGTGGGTGCAGGCGGGCGGCAATGCCGCCTGGTTCGCGCGGCTGCGCGACCCCGCCGTGCGCGCACGTGTCCTGAAGGAGATGCGGTCGGACACGACCGGCTGGGAAAACCTGATGCGCATGGCGGGCGGCGCCGAGCAGGTGCTGATCGTGGTGCTCCGCAATCCCGCGCTGAAGCCGCTGATCGGCAAGACGCTCGCCGAGATCGCGAATGAACGCGGCGTCCTGCCTGAGATCGCCGCGATGGACCTCGTCGCCGAGGACGAGAGCCGCGTGGGCGCGATCTACTTCCTGATGTCCGAAGACGAGGTGCGGCGCAAGGTCGCGCTGCCGTACATGAGCTTCGGGTCGGACGGGTCGGCGGTTTCCGCCGAGGGCGTGTTCCTGAAGAGCAACCTGCACCCGCGCGGCTACGGCAACTTCGCACGCGTGCTTGCGCGCTATGTCCGGGACGAGAAGCTCGTCACGCTGGAGGACGCGGTGCGGCGCATGACCGCACATCCGGCGGCGGTGCTGGGCCTCAAGGATCGGGGGCGGCTCGAGGCAGGAGCCTTCGCGGACATCGTCGTGTTCGATCCGGCGACGGTGCAGGATCACGCGACTTACGTGGAACCCCACCAGTACGCGACCGGTGTCTCGCACGTCGTCGTCAACGGCACGATCGCGCTCGCGGACGGCGAGCCGACCGATGCGCGGCCGGGCCGCTTCGTGCGTGGGCGCGCGTGGTCCGGCAGAGAGGGCGGCGGCTGCCGCGCCAAGGCTGCCGACTGGGACTGGCCTTAAGTCTTGCCGATCGAGTTCCTGATATTCGGCGTGACCTTGCTCGGCGTGGCTGTGCTGCACCGCCATGCCCTGCCGATCGCGGCGGGCGGCCTCGCGGCCGTGATCGCCTGGGAATGGCTCGTGACCGGGTTCCCGCCAGGCCCGGGTGCCGCAGGACTTGCGGCGCATTTCTCGCACGAGTGGGTCACACTCGTTAACCTCCTTTTCCTGCTGCTCGGCTTCTCGCTGGTCTCGCGCCATTTCGAGGAGAGCGGCGTGCCGGCAGCGCTGCCGCGCTTCCTGCCGGATGGCTGGAAAGGCGCGTTTGCGCTCCTCATCCTCGTGTTCGTGATGTCCGCTTTCCTCGACAACATCGCGGCCGCACTGATCGGCGGGGCGATGGCGCACACGCTGTTCCGTGGCCGGGTGCGGGTCGGATACTTTGCGGCGATCGTCGCGGCGGCGAACGCTGGCGGCGCCGGCAGCGTGATCGGCGACACAACGACGACGATGATGTGGATCAAGGGCGTGTCGCCGCTCGATGTGCTCCACGCCTACGTGGCGTCCGCCGTGGCGCTCCTCGTCTTCGGATTCGCGGCCGCTCGCCAGCAGCATCGCTTCGCACCGATCATCAAGGAGGCGGTGGCGAAGACCATCGACTGGACGCGGGTCGGCGTCACGGCTTTCGTGCTGGCCTCTGCGGTCGCCGTCAATGTGGGAGTCAACC
>JANNHT010000144.1:0-1964 GCA_031404555.1 Gammaproteobacteria bacterium | reverse complement strand
ACTTGATCGCTAACGCCCGCGCTGCGAAATACTGCGGCGATCGCATGACGCTCGAGTCGTAGACGAAGCCGTGCGCGGCGACGGAGCCGAGCAACGCCTCGGTCAGGTTGTAGCCCGGCGCGCGAAAGCCGCGCGGCCGGTGCGCCTGAGCCAGGTACACGATCGTCAACATCATGAAAATGAAGGCCTGCAGCAGCACGATCAACAGGTGGAACACGGCCCAGCCGAAATGCAGCGGCAGCTGCCAGACGCCGAGCAGCGCGATCAGCATGAAGATGAGCTCGCCGGCGTAGAGGTTGCCGAACAGCCGCAACGACAGCGACACCGGCTTCGCGATCAGCGAGACGCCCTCGAGCGCGAAGTTGAACGGCACCGCGGCCCAGTGGTTGAAGGGCTGCAGGATCAATTCCTTGGTGAATCCCCAGCCGCCCTTGATCCTGATGCTGTAGTAGAGCGTCAGCAGGAAGACGGAGATCGCCATCGCGAAGGTGACGTTGACGTCCGTGGTCGGCACGACGCGCAGGTACGGGACGCCCGCGAAACTGGCCGCCCAGGGCAGCCAGTCCACCGGGATCAGGTCCATGGAGTTCATCAGGAAGATCCAGCAGAAGAGCGTGAGCGCGAGCGGCGCGATCACTGTGCTCTTGGGCGGGTGGCTGAAGGTGTCGCGGACGCTCTGGTCCACGAACCCGACCACGATTTCGACGACGGTCTGAAGCTTGCTCGGAACGCCGGTCGTCGCTTTCTTCGCGATGCGGCTGAAGAACCAGACGAGGAAGACGCCGAGCGCGACCGCGAAGAACATCGAATCGACGTTGATCGCGAAAAAATTACCCTGGCATTCGTTCCAGACCCATTCGCCGTCCGCCTTGCAGACGGTCAGGTTCTGGAGATGGTGGCCGATGTACTCGCCAGCTGAATGAGCTGCTTCCGCCATGATCTCCTAGCGTCCCCTGTCGAACAGCAATCCCACCGGCAAGGCCAGCAGTGTCGCGATGTACCCGGTGAACAAGAACCCCGGGTGCAGCGGCCTCAAGGTCGCGAACACGGCGGCGAACATCACCGCGGCGATCGCGAGCTTGCCAACCTCGCCGATCCATCCGGCCGCCAGCAGGCTTTTCGCGCTGCTGCCGGCCCGCGGCGACATCAGTCTCGCCGCCAGAAATGCGTTCGGCACGACGCCGATCAATCCACCCAACAGGGTGGGGATGGCGCGCTCGGAACCAAGCCAGATCCAGACGATTCCGGCGAGGACCAGCGCCACCGCGAGCTGCACGAGCAGGATGTTGCGGACGGTTTTCATGCACCGGACTCCGGCAACAAAAACGCCACGAGGCCCCTGGCGGTCCGTGGCGTTTTCACGCTTCACTGCAAGCCGCGCGGGCGGCCAAAAACCGGCGGCATTATAGGGGGGCGGAGCCCTCCGGCACAACCGAGAAGAGGCCGAAAAACCCTAGTTTTTTCGAGAAGTTAGGCGTTGCGGAGGAGTGGCGGGGCGGGTCAGGCGATAAACCTTGCAGCGGTCGTCGCCGAAGCAGCGGTTCACGACATATTCGAAGCCGAGCTGCTCGTAGAAGCGGTGCGCGTGGTCGTTCCGTTCGAGCGGATCGACCAGGATGGCGGTGACGGTCGGGTCGGCGAAGCTGCGTTCGATCGCGAGCTTCAGGATCTGCGAGCCGTAGCCGCGGTTGAGGTCGGCCGGCTCCCCGATCCAGAGATCGAGGGCCCGGTGACCGGGGGCGACGCAGCCCCAGTACTGCTCGTCGTCCTGGGACGGGTCGATGATCTCGAGGAAGCCGATGGGTCGTCCGCCCGCTTCGGCGATGAACTGCTCGCGCCAGGCGGGCTTGCGGGCGAGCTCCTTCTCCCACTGCCAGTCGTCGTCGCCGATCGCGGCGATGACGTGGGGCTGGCGGCTCCAGTGTTTCAGGAGCCCGAGGTCGGCGGGCGTCGTGGGGCGGAGT
>JANNHT010000143.1:0-4043 GCA_031404555.1 Gammaproteobacteria bacterium | reverse complement strand
TGTAGAGCAGGTCCACGGGCGCGCGCAGGATGGCCTTCAAGAGCTCCGCGGGCGTGAGGTGCGCCTCCTCGATGCCGAGCGCCTTCTGCACGGGCGCGCTGATCGCGATCGCCTTGGCCACGCGCGGGAAGACGCCGCCGCCCTTCGAGATCGCGGCCCTGTCGTAGTCGTCCCACGAGGAGCGCGGCAGCGCGAACATGCGCTTGCGTTCGGCGAAGCTCTTTGCGGCGTCCGGCGCCGGGTCGAGGAAGATGTGGCGGTGGTCGAAGGCCGCGAGCAGGCGGATGTGCGGCGAGAGCAGCATCGCATTGCCGAACACGTCGCCCGACATGTCGCCGACGCCCGCAACCGTGAAGTCCCGGGCCTGGATGTCGACGCCGATCTCGCGGAAATGGCGGCGCACGGATTCCCAGCCGCCGCGCGCCGTGATTGCCATGTCCTTGTGGTCGTAGCCGGCCGAGCCGCCCGAGGCAAACGCGTCGCCGAGCCAGAAGCCGTATTGCTCCGAGATCGTGTTCGCGACGTCGGAGAACTTCGCCGTGCCCTTGTCGGCCGCAACTACCAGGTAGGCGTCGTCGCCGTCCTTGCGCACGACCGCCGGGGGAGGGACGACCTTGCCACCCTTCACGTTGTCGGTGACGTCGAGCAGCGCGCGGATGAAGTTCCGGTAACACTCCGTGCCCTCAGCCTGCGCCTCATCGCGGCCGGCAGGCAGGCGGCGGGGCACGAAGCCTCCCTTGGCGCCGACCGGCACGATGACCGTGTTCTTGACGTGCTGTGCCTTCATCAGCCCGAGGATCTCGGTCCGGAAGTCCTCGCGGCGGTCCGACCAGCGCAACCCGCCGCGCGCGACGCGGCCCATGCGCAGGTGCACGCCCTCGACCCGCGGCGAATGCACGAAGATCTCGAACAGCGGCTTCGGCAAGGGCACTTCGGCGACCCGCCTCGGGTCGAGCTTCAGCGCGAGATACGGCTTCGGCGCGCCATCGGCGCCAGTCTGGAAATAGTTGGTGCGCAGCGTCGCGTCGATCGCAGCGAGGAATGCCCGCAGGATGCGGTCGTCATCGATGCGGGTGACTTTCGCGAGCAGGCCGTCGAGTGCGCGGCGTTGTGCCACCTCGGCGCGCCTGCGTTCCGGCGCGCTCAGCGCAGGGTCGAATTTCGCGATGAAGAGCCGGAGCAGGCGCCCGGCGGCCGAGGCATTGCTCGCGAGCGCCTCTTCCATGTAGGCCTGCGACAGCGGCATGCCGATCTGCCCGAACCAGCGCGCATAGGTGCGAAGCACCATGGCCTCGCGCCAGCCGAGGTCCGCGGCGAGCACGAGGCGGTTGAACCCGTCGTTGTCGGCGTTGCCGAGCCAGACGTTCGCGAACGTGGTCTTGAAGCGCGGGCCGTCGGTGCCGAGGTCGATCGCCACGCGGCGCGGATGCTCGAGCTCGAAGTCCTGGATCCACAGCTGTCCGCCGGCGGACCCGACCTCGTACGGTCGCTCGCTGATGAGTTTCAGGCCGAGGTTCTCGATCGTCGGCAGCACGTCCGAGATCGGGATCGGCCGCTCACGGTGGAACAGCTTGAACTGGACCTTGTGCGCGGGCTGGCCCGACTCGCGGTAGAGCGCCATGCGAAGTCCGGTTCCGCCCGCGGCGAGCGCCTCGAGGCAGGCGATGTCGTCCACCGCGCCCTCGAGCGATGAATCCTCCCGGTAGGCCGCCGGAAACGCCTGGCTCCAAGCGCGGAAGAGCCGGAGCGCCTCGGCCTCGCCGTAGACATCGAGCAGCGAATCCTTGAGCTGGTCCTGCCAGTTGCGCACCGTGTCGGTGATGCGGCGTTCGAGCTCGATTGCGTCGACGCCTGGGTCCGCATCCGGCGGTGTGCGCACCAGCATGTGCAGCCGCGCGAGCGCGGATTCCGAGAGCTGGATCTGCGACTCGATCTCCAGTCCGCCGAATGCCTCGCGCGCCAGCGCCTCGATGCGTTCGCGGGCCTGGGTGTTGTAGCGGTCGCGCGGCACGAACACCAGGCAGGAATAGAAGCGCCGGAATACGTCGCGGCGAACGAATAGCCGCACCTGCGCGCGCTCGTACAGGTTGACGACGCCGCGGATGATCCGCACCAGGTCCGGGATGGTCGCCTGGAACAGCTCGTCCCGCGGGAACGTCTCGAGCGCGTGCGCGACCGCCTTGCTGTCGTGGCTCGACGGCTTCAGGCCGAAGTGGTCGATCACGCGCTGTACCTTGAGGCGGAGCACCGGGATCTCGTGCGTGCTCTTGTTGTAGGCCGACGAGGTCCAGAGGCCGATGAAGCGCCGCTCGCCGGTGACGCGGCCGCGTGCGTCGAAGGTCTTGATGCCGACATAGTCGAGGTAGGTCGCGCGGTGGACGGTCGAGATCGAGTTCGCCTTCGTGATGATGAGCGGCTCCGCGGAGCGCGCGAAGTTGCGGATCTCGCCGGAGAGCGGGATCGAACGCAGCTTGCGCCGCCGGTTCGGCCGCATGACGCCGAGGCCGGACTTCGCGACCGGCACCAGCAGGTCGCGCCGCGCGCCGCGGCGGAGCCGATACTCGCGATAGCCGAGGAAGGTGAAGTGGTTGTCCTCCATCCACTCGAGGAGCGCCTGCGCCTCCTTGAGCTCGGTCGACTGGCCGCGCACGACGGTGCGACCCAGCGACTGCGCGATGTCCGTCGCCATCGCGCGCATGCGCCGCCAGTCGGCGGTCGCCGCGCGGATGTCGTCGAGCGTGACGCGCATCCGGCGCTCCAGCTCGGCAAGGCGCTTCGGGTCGGGTTCACGGTCGACTTCGATGTATTGCCAGGACTCCGGCCTGGTGCCGGCCGGGGCGTCATCGAGGTGCAGGCCGCGCAGCCGTCCGGCTCGGTCGCGCTGGACCGCGAACACCGGGTGCGCGAGCAGGTGCACGGCGAGGCCGCTCTCCGAGCAGACCATGCCGAGCGAATCAACCAGGAACGGCATGTCGTCGGTGACGACCATGACGACCGTGTGCGACGAGCCGAATCCGTCCTTCGACGGTTCCGGGTTGAACACGCGCACCAGCGAGCGCCGGGGACGGCGCATGCGGCCCATCGCGAGATGCGCGAGCGCGGCGCCCGCGAGGTCATCGGGGCTGCGCTGGACGAGGTCGAGTTCCGAGACGCCGTGATAGAAGCAGCGCGCCAGCCGTTCGGGAGAGACCGGCGAGCCCCGGCGCCCCGCGCGGCGGGCGCGGGCGGCGATGCGATCGATGATTGCCTGTCGGGCGGCCGGGATCCTGCCTAGCATCAACACTCCAGACGCGCGCGGCCCGAGGCGTTACGGGTGGCGGCGTGGCGGCGCGGATTATACACGCGAGTCGCCGGCCGGGCCGAGCAGCCAGGCGCGCTTCTGGAGCCGGCCGAGCCAGGTCTCGAATTGCGCGCGTTCATCCGGCGTCAGCTCGGCGACGAGCCGTCTTTCGTAGGCGCGCGCGAGCGGCACGATGCGTTCATAGACCCGCTGCCCGCTCGCCGTCAGTGTCAGCACCGAGCGGCGCCGGTCCTTCGCCGCGAGCACGCGCCGCAGGCGGCGCGCGCGAGCGAGGCCGGTCACGGCCCGGCTGACCGCGACCTTGTCCATCGCCGTGCGCTCGCCGACGGCAGCCGCCGACAGCCCGGGCGTGCGCGCCAGCACGGCCAGTACCCGCCATTGCGGGATCGTGAGGCCGAAGCGGCGGGCATAGGCGCCGGCGAGTGCCGAGGACACGGTGTTCGACAGCACCGACAGCCGGTAGGGCAGGAAATGCTCCAGGTCGAGGGCCGGTCCATTGTCGGGCAGTGCCATAGATGCATTATAGTTGCAACTGCAACTAACACGGGAGCGGATCATGGCCGAGCGGCTGGACAATCCGATGGGCACCGACGGCTTCGAGTTCGTCGAGTACACGGCGCCGGATCCGGAACTGCTCCGCCAGCTCTTCGCCCGCATGGGCTTCCCGGTCACGGGCCGGCACCGCAGCAAGAACGTCACGCTGCACCGCCAGGGCGACATACACTTCATCATCAATGCCGAG
>JANNHT010000142.1:0-3198 GCA_031404555.1 Gammaproteobacteria bacterium | reverse complement strand
CGAGCCGCATGAATCCGCGCATCCGCTCGTTGAGCGGCTGCTCATAGACAATCGGCTCCGATTCGACCCTGGGTTCCGGGGCGGGCTCAAACATGGTCCTATTCTGCGTCAGGGCTTCCGGCGGCGTAAACCCGCCCGGTTGTGACGACCGCCACGGTGTGCTCACAAAACCTCAGTTTCCCGCGGTCAGACCGCGGTACTGGCGGTCGAGCACGGCAACCCGGGCCGCGAGATCCCGGGCGCTGCCGGCGTTCTCGATGACGTCATCCGCCGCGGCCAGGCGCTCATCGCGGCTCGCCTGCGCATCGAGGATCGCCCGGGCGCCTTCCAGCGTCTCGCCGTCGCGTGCCATCAACCGCTCGACCTGGGTCTCGACCGGGCAGTCCACGACCAGCACGCGATCCACGAGGCCCGCGCGGTCGCCCTCGACCAGCAGCGGGATCACGAGCACCTGGTAGGGCCCGCCCGCGGCAGCGGAACGGCGGCCGAGCTCCGCGAGGATCGCCGGGTGCAGGATCGATTCGACGGCTCGCCGCTGCTGCTCGTCCGCAAAGATGATCTTGCGAAGCGCCGCGCGATCGAGCGAGCCGTCGGGCGCCAGGATGCCGGGCCCCTGGCTCGCGACGAGTGCGGCGAGCGCGGGCTCGCCCGGCTGCACGACGTCGCGCGCGATCTGGTCAGTGTCGATGACGGTCGCCCCGCGCATCGCAAAGAGACCGGCGACGGTGGACTTGCCGCTTGCGATGCCGCCGGTGAGGCCGATGCGGAACACGCGGTTCAGCGCAGGCCGGAGGCGCCGAGATAGCGATCCACGATCGGCGGTCCCCACAGCAGTGCGATCCACGCCGCGCCGGCGAGATAGGGGCCAAACGGGATCGGCACGCTCTTTCCGTGCCGGCGGAGCAGTATCAGGAGCAATCCGACCATTGCGCCGACGACGGCGGCCAGCAGCAGCACCAGCGGCAGCATCTGCCAGCCGAGCCAGGCACCGATCGCGGCGAACAGCTTGAAGTCGCCGTAACCCATGCCTTCCTTGCCGGTGACGAGCTTGAACAGCTGGAACACGGACCAGAGGAAAAGATAACCCGCGACCGCGCCCGCGATCGCATCGGCCGCTGACACCGGCGGCGCGAAGGCGTGGGAAGGCGCATGCCAGTGGCTCGCGAGCAAACCGATCCACAACAGCGGCAGCGTCAGGATGTCGGGGAGGAGCTGCCGGTCCACGTCGATTCCGGTGAGCGCGATCAGGTAGGCGGTGAACGTGAGCCCGAGCGCGGCCTGGAGGCCGAAACCGAAATGCCAGGCGACGGCGGCAAATGCCGCGCCGGTCGCGAGCTCGACAAGCGGGTAGCGGATCGGGATCGGCGCGCGGCAAGCGGCGCAGCGGCCGCGCAGGAAGAGCCAGGACAGCACCGGGACGTTCTGGAGCGCGCTGATCGGCGCATCGCAGGCCGGGCAGCGCGAGCGGGGGTGCACAAGGTCATAGCGCTCGCCCGGTGGCAGGGGGCTGCGCCCCTCGACTTCCGCTGCCTGGGCGCGCCATTGCCGCTCGAGAATGAGCGGCAGGCGGTGGATCACCACATTCAGGAAGCTGCCGACGAGGAGACCGAACACCGCCGCCACGGCCGCGAACACGGCTGGCGATTCCGCCAGCAGCGACAGGGGCGCGTCTGCGATCAGATCACGGCGCCCAGCTTGAAGATCGGCAGGTACATGGCGATGACGAGGCCGCCGACCAGCACGCCGAGGATCGCCATGATCAGCGGCTCGAGCAAGCTGGACAGGCCGTCGACCGCCGCGTCCACTTCAAGTTCGTAGAAGTCGGCGACCTTCGCGGCCATCGCGTCGAGCGAGCCCGACTCTTCGCCAACCGCGATCATCTGCACGACCATGTTCGGGAAAAGCGCGGTGTTCTCCATCGCGCGCTGGAGGCGCTGGCCGGTCGCGACCTCGTCGCGCATGCGCAGCACCGCCGTTTCGTACACGATGTTGCCGGTCGCGCCGGCGACGGATTCCATCGCTTCGACCAGCGGCACGCCCGCCGAGAACATCGTCGACAGCGTGCGCGCGTAGCGCGCGATCGCGGCCTTGGTCAGGATCGGGCCGACGATCGGGATCTTGAGCGACAGGCGATCGAGGAATTCACGGAGCGCCCGCGAGCGCTTCTTGAAGTAGACGAACACGAAGACCGCGCCGCCAAAGATGATGCCGAGGATCCAGCCCTTCGTCTGCACGAACTGCGACATGTCGATGATCATGCGCGTGAAGGCCGGCAGGTCGGCGCCGAAGCCCTTGAACAGCTCCTCGAACTGCGGGATCACGAACAGCAGCAGGATCAGCGTGACGATCACCGCGACCGCGAGCACCGCGGCGGGGTAGAACAGCGCCTTCTTGATCTTCTTCTTGAGGGCCTCAGTCTTTTCCTTGTAGGTCGCGACCTTGTCGAGCAGCGACTCGAGCGCGCCGGCCTGTTCGCCGGCCTCGACCAGGTTGACGTACAGGTCGTCGAAATAGAGTGGGTGCTTGGCGAGCGACTCGTGCAGCGAGCTGCCGCCCTCGACCGAGAGCTTGATGTCGAGGATCAGCTTCTGCATCGCCGGTTTTTCGTGGCCGACGCCGACGATCTCGAATGCCTGCACCAGCGGGATGCCCGCGGCCAGCATGGTCGAGAGCTGGCGGCTGAACACCGCGATGTCCATCGGACTGATCTTGCCGCCCGAACTGAACAGGCTCCGCTGCTTGCGGACCTTGGTCGCGACGATGTTCTGGCGGCGCAACTCCTGGCGCACGGCCTGTTCATTGACCGCAAGCGTTTTTCCGCGGACCTTGTTGCCCTTGCGGTCTTTACCTTCCCAATTGAAAGGCGTGTCTTTTGCGGCGACTGCAGCTGGAGGCATGGTGTCGGTCGTCCTCTACCCTTAGCCCGGGATGTTAGCGCCCGGCCCGTTCACTCAACTGTGACGCGGTTGACTTCTTGGAGGCTGGTCATCCCGTCCAGGACCTTTTTAAGCCCGGATGTGCGCAGATCCCACACGCCGTCCTTCCGGGCCTGGTCCCGGATATGGGGGGCGCTGCCGCCCTCCAGGATGATGCGGCCGATGGCTTCCGTGACCGGCAGCACCTCGTACAGGCCCACCCGTCCCTTGTAGCCGTCGGTGCACTGGCCGCAGCCGACCGGCTTGTAAACCTTGAAGTCCG
>JANNHT010000141.1:0-9482 GCA_031404555.1 Gammaproteobacteria bacterium | reverse complement strand
GAGGTGCTGCCGGTGAGCCGGACCTACCTGCACCTCTTCAGGCAGATGTGACCATGGATCCCACCCGAATTATCCGCCTGATGGAGCGCGAGCGTGCCGCGTTCCGCACGCGGCACACGAAAAGCGGCCGGCTGTCAGAGGCGGCGAAGCGCTCGCTCCTGTTCGGCGTGCCGATGAACTGGATGACGCGCTGGCCCGGCGATCATCCCGTCTATGTGGAAAGCGCCGCCGGCGCCAGCTTCCGGGACGTGGACGGCAATGAGTTCATCGACTTCTGCCTGGGCGACACGGGCGGCATGGCGGGCCATGCGCCGAAGGCCGCGGTGGACGCGATCGCGAAGCAGGCGGCCAAGGGCATCACGCTGATGCTGCCGACCGAGGACGCCGCCTGGGTCGGCGACGAGCTCACGCGCCGCTTCGGCGTGCCCTACTGGCAGTTCACGCTCTCGGCGACTGATGCGAACCGCTGCGCGATCCGCTGGGCACGCGAGATTACGCGCCGCCCGAAGATCGCTGTGCACAACTGGTGCTATCACGGCTCGGTCGATGAAACGGTCGCGCTCCTGGAAGATGGGCGCACGGTCGAACGCCGCGGCAACATCGGCAAGCCGGTGGCACTCGACCAGACGACGCGAGTCGTCGAGATCAACGACCTCGCCGGCCTCGAGGCCGCGCTCGCGCATGGAGACGTCGCGGCCTGCCTGTTCGAGCCCGCACTCACGAACATCGGCATCGTGCTGCCGGAAGCCGGCTATCACGCGGCCGTGCGCAAGCTCTGCACGCAATACGGCGCGCTCCTGATCATCGACGAGACCCACACGATCAGCGCCGGCCCGGGCGGCTGCACGAAGGCCTGGGGACTCGAGCCCGACATCGTCACCATTGGCAAGACGCTCGGCGCCGGCATCGCGAGCGGCGCCTACGGCATGACGGAGCGCGTGCGCGACCTCGTGTACCAGCGCACCGATGCGCGGAATGCCGACGTCGGCGGCATCGGCGGCACGCTCGCCGGCAACGCGCTTTCGCTTGCCGCAATGCGCGCGACGCTCGGCTCCGTCATGACGGATGCGGCGTTCACGCGGATGATCGCGCTCGGCGAGCGCTTCGAGGCCGGCGTGCAACAGGTGATCGCATCACGCGCACTGCCCTGGCACGTCGTGCGTCTCGGCTGCCGGGTCGAGTACCTGTTCCGTACGGACGTCGCCCGAAACGGCGCCGAAGCGGCCGCAGGCCAGGACGAGGCCCTCGATCCCTACATACATCTCTATATGATGAACCGGGGCATCCTGATCACGCCCTTTCATAATATGGCGCTGATGTCGCCGGCGACGACCGCGGCCGAGGTGGACCGGCACACGACAATTTTCGGGGAAATGGCCGCGGAGCTGTGCGGCTGACCTCGCGACGACATTTCGGCTTCGGGCTATCAGGCCTTCCAGGTGTCGTTGAATACCCTGACCAGATTCTTGCCGAGGATTTTTTCGACGCGCGCGCTGCTGTGCCCACGGTCAAGCAGCATGTCGCCGAGCGTCTCGAGCCTTCGCGGCGTGTTGAGGTCGTTGGCGAACAGGTAGCCCTCTTCGGTTTCCCCGGGCGCCGAGATGCCTGCTTCGCGCCGCTGCTGCACGAATTTGGCATGGCGCTCCTTGTACTCCGACGTCACGACTTCGCCAGTGAGGCCGCCGTCGGTGCCGATGGACACATGATCCTCGCCAGCGACATTGATCATGTGTTCGAGGTGGCGGATGACGTCGGCGCCGGTCGGCTGCTTGCCCTCGCTCAGGAACGGCATGAAGTAGATACCGGACACGCCGCCCTTCTCCGCGCAGGCGCGAAGCTCCGCGTCCGTGCGATTGCGCGGGTGGTCGTTCATGGCCGCGCTGCCCGTGTGGGTGAACGCGACCGGCTTCTTCGAAACCCGCAGTGCATCGGCTGCGGTCTGGCGACCGCAGTGGCTGAGGTCCACCAGAATGCCGAGTTCATTCATCCGCTCGACGGCCTGCACACCCGCAAGGCTCAGGCCCGCGTTCGCGGGTTCCAGGCAGCCGTCGCCGAGCAGGTTCCGGCGGTTATAGGTCGGTTGGATGATACGGACACCGAGGCGGTGAATCTCTTCGAGCCGCGACAGATCGGTCTCGAACGCGACGGCGTCCTGGAAACCGTAGATCAATCCGAGGCGGCCGGATTTCTTCGCCGCGGTGATGTCCGCTACCGTGCGGATCCGGCAGAGCACATCCGGATGGCGATCGATCTCGCGCTCCTTCTCGCCGATGCCGCCCACGACCTGCGTGAACGCGGTGTCCGGCGCCGTCGTGCCGACTGGCAGGATCGTCACGTGCAGGCAAGTGATGTCGGAGTTGCGGGCATCCTCGATGAATCGATCTGCGAGCGTCTCGTCCTCCGCCTCCGAATTTCCGAGTCCGCCGAGCCCGTCGATGACGATGGCGTCGCGGTACGGGTTGGCGTCGGCGAGCGCGGCCCGGTGCAGGGCCAGCGAGACGGCTGCGGCGGTGCCGCCGGCGATGAAAGAACGGCGCGATAACTCTCTCATTGCGATCACTCCGCCAACGCGTGGTCGTAACTCAGCACACGCGCCAGTTTCCACTGTCCGTTCTCTTCTTTCCAGACCTGCGTGAACTGGGAAGTCTCGGTCAGCAGGTCCGGTTCGCCCTTGCGGACGGCATAGAAACGGTGCGTGCCGGTCTGGACGACGCCATAGTTGTTGATCGGATAGACCTTCATGGTCTCGGGCAGGAGCTTGCGCGTCGAGAGGAAATCGGTGCCCTCCGCCTGGCGCTGGCACTTCGCGATCGTGTCCTGCACGAACGCCGCTCCCGAGGTGCTGACGAGACCGCCCTTGTCGTGGAACATCTCGAAATCATCGGCGATGGTGCGGCGCACGGTCTCGACGTCACAGGTATCGAAAAACGCGCGGAAGAATTCGGCGTCCGCCTTCAGGATCTCTTCGTAGAGCCCGGGCCGAGCCACCGCCCCCGGCGTGAGTTTGACCGTCGCTTCTTTCTTCGGTGCTGCTCGCTCCGGCTCCGCCGCGGGCATGCGCGTCGACTGCCAGGCCACGACCCGCCACTCGCCGGCCCGCCGGACGAAGGTGCCGGTGTTGAGGTAGTTCGTGACGATGGCCTTCTCGCCGCTGCCCTCGACGCCGACCAGGCGGAAGGCGAGCACGGCCGCATCGCCGTACTGCTGGATGCGGATGTCCTCGGCGGTGTAGGACGTCGGCTCCTCCGCGGTCGCGGTCGGGCCGGAGCGCGCGTTCTCGAGGATCTCGGCCTTGCCCATGCGTGCACCCGCGGAGCGGGTGTAGATCAGGTCGTCCGCCCAGAAGCGCTCATGCGCTGCGATGTCGTTCTGCGAGGCGCCGTCGAGGAAGTCTTTCAGGATTTGCGTGATCTCGGCAGCAGCGGGCGCCTCCGCGTGAGCGGCCACGGACAGCATCAGCACCAGGACCATCGACATAAGCTTGCGAAGCATCAGGTCTCTCCAGCGATCAAAGCGACAGGGATTGGCCGACCAGACTCAATAGCTCCGCTCCCAGGGCCACGCGCAGTTCGCGCATGTCGTCGCGCCCGGCGAGGTTCTGCATCTCGAGCGGATCGGCCGCGAGATCGTACAGTTCGTCGAGCTCCGGGTACTGCACCCAGTGGATCAGCTTGTGGCACTCGGTGCGGATCGTACGGTAGTCCACGTCGAGCGCCCAGGGCATCGGCTGGTCGTGCGAGTAGTACTCGACCAGCACGGATTTCCGCCACGCGTCCGCCCGTCCGCCAGCGAGCGGCAGCAGCGAGCGGCCCTGGATGTTCGGGCTCACCGGTTGCCCGGCAAGCTGCAACAGCGTCGGCGCGATGTCGATCATCGAGACCAGGTCGGCAATCTTGTCGCCCGGCTTGAATTCCGCGGGGTAGCGGATCAGGAGCGGCGAGCGGATGCACTCTTCGTACGGGAACCGGCGCTCGACGGTGAGCCCGTGCTCGCCGAAGAAGTAGCCGTTGTCGCTCGTGAAGACGAACACCGTGTCGTCCGCGAGCTGCTGCTCTTCGAGCGTCGCGAGCAGCCGGCCGATACTTTCGTCCACGGCGAGCATCATCTCCGCCCGGTCGCGGATGCCCTGCTGGTCGGCGCCTTCGTTCATGGTCGCGCCGAACTCCTTCATGATCTCGGGCGATGATTTGCGCTCCAGGATGCGGCGCAGCACCGCGCTGCCGATCCGGCTCGTGTCCGCGGGATCCGCACTCTTGGCCTTCGGCCAGGTCTTGCCGGCATAGCGCCCGCGGTGGCGTTCGGCGGCCAGGTAGCCATGCGGCCCGGAGGGATCAATCGATCCGTCGGCGCGCTGGATGGTGTCGGGATGGATCGCCTTGTGGCCAAGGAAGAGACAGAAAGGCTTGCTCTTGTCCCGGCGCGTCTCGATGAAGTCGACCGCGCGGTCGGTCAGGATGTCCGTGATGTAGCCGGAAACCGCCTGCAGGCCGCCGTCCTCGTGGAGCGTTGGATCGACGATCCTGCCCTGCCCCGCGAAGCTGACCCAGTAGTCGTAGCCGGGCCTCGGCGTGGGCTTGTCGCCCATGTGCCACTTGCCGATGTGTGCGGTGTTGTAGCCCGCAGCCTGCAGCGCCCGCGTGAACGTGCGCAGCTGCCGGCTCAGGTGATAGCGGTCAACGTTGTTGTAGATGCCGTGCTTGGTGACGTATTCGCCCGTCAGGATGCAGGCGCGGTTCGGCGAGCAGAGCGGCGTCGTATGAAAGGCGCGGGTGAAACTGGCGCTCTCACGCGCGAGGCGATCGATGTTCGGTGTTTCGAGGTAGGGGTGACCAGAGAAGCCGAGTTCGTCCCAGCGGAGATCATCGATCACGACAACGATGATGTTCGGCCGCCGGACCTCCGCGCGGGCCATGCCGGACAGAGAAACATCAAAGCCAGTCGCCGCCGCGGCGCCAGCCAGAAGCTTGAGGGTGGAGCGCCGTCTCATGAGAACAGGTCCTTCAGGTGCAACAGGATGAGCCCCCAATCCGGCAGCAATGGGCCATCGAGCCACAGCCACTGCGACAGCCAGACGCTGACCAGGCTGATGGCGATCGTCAGCGGAACGCCCACCCGCAGAAAATCGCCGAAAGTGTATTGCCCCGGATTCAGGATCAGGAGATTGCCGTGATGGCCGATCGGCGTCAGGAAAGCTGCCACGGCGCCCAGTGCCGTGCAGACGATGAAGGGTTGCGGCGGCAATCCGAGCGCGATGGCGAGTGCGAGTGCAATGGGTCCCAGCAGCACGACCGTCGCCGCGTCGGACAGGATCTGGGTGACGAGCGCGGCCGCCCAGAAAAGCGTCAGTAGCACCGCCAGGGGATGCCAGAAGAGCGTGAGCTTCTGCAACTGGTCGGCGAGAAATGCCGCCGTGCCAGTCTGTTCCATGGCGAGACCGAGCGGTATGACGCCCGCGATCATCACGAAGATGCGCACGTCGATTTCGCGATAAGCCTGCTCGACGCTGACGCAGCCGGTCACGACCAGCGTCACGGCACCCGCAAGAAAGGCCATCTGCGCCGGCACGAGACCAGAAGCCGCAGCCGCCACGACCGCGCCGAATATGATGAGCGCCCGGGCCGCGTGCTGGCGGCGGCGTGGGCTCGCCGTGAAGGGCACCATCATCAGGAAGCCGTGATGGCCGGCGAGTTCGCTGAACTTGTCGGGTGTGCCGCGGAGCACCAGCAGGTCGCCCTCGCTCAGCCGGACCTGCGACAGTTCCTCGCGTATCCAGCCCTGGCGGCGCCACATGCCGACGACGACCACACCCATGGACTTACGGAAGTCCACGCCGCCGATGGTCTCCCCCACGAACTGGGAATGCGGTGCGACGACGACCTGCACGAGCTGATTCGCGTCTGCGTCCTTGCCGGCATCCGCTTGAACCGAGTCGCCGTACTTCCTCACGGCGTGCAGAGCGAGGCCCGGCTCCGCATCGACCGATGCAATCTCCTCCGGTGACGCCCGGACAAACAGCACGTCGCCCACCTGCAGCGTTGCATCGCGACTGGGGTTCCGTTGCGGAACGCCCTGTCGCAACCATTCGACGACTTCCAGTCGCGCCTTGAAACGCACATTGAATTCTGCGAGCGGACGTCCGATCCAGCGCGAGCCCGGTTCGATGATGAGTTCGGTGTAATAGCGGTCCAGGCGCAGGTAGTCAGTCTCGTCGGCTCGCGCCAGCCGGCGCGGCAGCAGCCAGCGGCTGAGCGACATATAGATGATGGCAAGCAACACCAGCGCCGCGCCGATCGGGGTGATGCCGAAAATACCGAGCTCCGCCTGGTCGCTGGTCTGCAACAGGTGATTGGCGAGCAGGAAGGCCGGCGCACTGAAGATCGTGAGCGTCGTACCAAGGGAAGCGGCGAGCGACATGGGCATCAACAGGCGTGACGGCGAAAGTTTCTGTTCGCGAGCGAGCCGCATCATGATCGGCAGCATCATCGCGGTGATCATGAGGTGATGCGAAAAGGCCGCGAGTATCGCCACGGCCGGCATCACGACCAGGATCGCCCGCCATTCCCTGGAGCCCGCGGCGCGCGCGATCAGCGCGCCCATCCGTTCGGTCACGCCGGTGGCATTGAGGGCCGCAGATATCACAAAGACCGATGCAACGATGATCGCGGGCTCGCTCGCGAATCCAGAAAGCGCCTGCGCGGGCGTCAGGATGCCGGTGACGGCGAGTGCGAGCAGCGTCAGCATGGCCGCGACGTCTATTCGGACGCGCTCGCCGATGAACAACATGAGTGTGACGGCGACGATCAGCAGGAAGATGATCTGTTCAGCGGTCACACGGGGGATTCTACTCAGATCGTGCGCGACTTACGCTAGCCCGCGTGTCCGTGTACCATCGGCCGGATGTCTCGCACGTCGTGCATGGCCCTGCTGATCGCCACCGGATCGGCCCTCATCGCGGCCTGCGCGGTGCAGCCGCAGGTACCGGCCGGCGGGCCAGCGGCGACAACGCCGGCATCGACGCGTGCGCCCTACTCCTCCACCTATCGCGCCGAGTCCGCTCCGCCGATCCTGATCCGCAATGCCACGGTGCTCACCGGCACCGGCACGCGCATCGACGGCGGCGACGTGCTGATCGTGGACGGCCGCATCGCCGCAGTCGGCCGTGGACTCGATGCGCCGGCCGGCGCGCAGGTGATCCACGCGGCCGGGCGATGGGTCACGCCCGGACTGATCGATGTCCATTCACACATGGGCGCATCGCCGAGCCCCGGCATCCTCGCGCACGACGATGGCAACGAAGCGACCGATCCGGTGACACCGAACGTCTGGGTCGAGCACAGCGTGTGGCCGCAGGATCCGGGTTTCGAAGCGGCCCTCCAGGGCGGCGTGACGTCGCTCCAGATCCTGCCGGGCTCCGCGAACCTGATTGGCGGACGCGGCGTGACGGTCAAGAACGTTCCCGCCACCACCTACCAGGCGATGAAATTTCCGGGCGCTCCGCAGGGCCTCAAGATGGCCTGCGGCGAGAATCCGAAGCGCGTGTACGGCCGGAACGACCACGCGCCCTCCACGCGCATGGGCAATGTCGCGGGCTACCGGCAGGCGTTCGCCGATGCCCAGGACTACGCCGAGCAGTGGACGTCGTACCACGCCAAGCTCGCGGCCTTCGAGAAGAAGCAGGAAGAAGATGCAGTCCGCCCATCGCCGCCGAAGCGCGACCTGCGCCTCGATACCCTGGTCGAAGCGATGCAGGGCAAGATCCTCGTGCACAACCACTGCTATCGCGCGGATGAAATGGCGACGATGCTCGACCTCGCCCAGGAATTCGGCTTCAGGATCTCCGCCTTCCATCACGGCGTCGAGGCTTACAAGCTCGCCGATCGCCTCGCTGCGGAGGGTGTCTGCGGCGCGCTGTGGGCGGACTGGTGGGGCTTCAAGATGGAGGCCTACGACGCCATCCAGGAAAACATCGCGCTCGTGGACTACCCGCAGGGCGGTTGCGCGATCGTGCACTCCGATTCCGAGGAGGGCATCCAGCGCCTGAACCAGGAAGCGGCCAAGGTCATGGTGCGCGGCGAACGCATCGGCCTCGATCTGCCGCCCGAGCGCGCGATCCGCTGGATCACGTCGAATCCTGCCAAGGCACTCGGTATCTACGCCCAAACCGGCACGCTCGAGGCCGGCAAGATGGCGGACGTCGTCATCTGGAACGGCACGCCGTTCAGCGTCTATGCGCTCGCGGAGCAGGTGTTCGTCGACGGCGTGTTGCAATACGACCGTTCGAAACCCGCGGCCAGGCCGCGGTCGGATTTCTCGCTGTGAAGATGATCTTCATCGCTGCGGTCTCGTTACTCGCCGCCGGCGCGGCGTCCGCGCAGGACCTGTTGATCAAGGGCGCGCGCGTACACACCGTCAGCTCCGCCGGCACGCTCGAGAACACGGACGTGCTGGTGCAGTCGGGGCGCATCGCGGCGATCGGCACCGGTCTCGATGCGCCGGCGGGCATCGCCGTCGTCGAAGCGAAAGGCCGCGACCTGACGCCCGGCATCTTCGGCGGGCTCACGCAGATCGGTCTCGAGGAGCTCTCGCTCGAACCCTCGACGGTGGATTCCGAACTCGAGCTGACGGCGCCCGCCTGGCAGCACAACTGGCGCCCAGAATTCGAAATCACGCCCGCCTTCAACTCGCGCTCTTCGCTCATCCCGGTCGCGCGCGTCGAGGGCGTGACCTGGACGATGTCCGTACCGTCGCGCAATCACAGCCTGATCGCGGGCCAGGGCGCGGCCTTCACGCTCGACGGACGCTTCGACGCCGCGATCGACGGCAGCAGGACGCTTTTCGTCAACTGGGGCAGCGACGCGATCGAGGGCTCCGGCGGCAGCCGCGCCGCGCAGTACATGCTGTTCGACCAGGCCATTCGCGAAGTGCGCCAGCCGGATTCCGCGGGCGAAGGCGCCCTGCTCCTGCCCGAGGGCCGCGCCGCACTGAAAACCTATCTGGCCGGCGGCCGCGTCGTATTTGAGGTCGAACGTGCGGCGGATATCCGCCAGGTGATCCGCTATGCGGGCAAGCACGGCATGAGGGCCGTCATCTCGGGCGGCGACGAGGCCTGGCTGGTCGCAGACGAACTCGTTGCCGCCGACGTGCCGGTGATCCTGAATGCGCTCAACAACCTGCCAAACGATTTCGATCGCCTCGGCGCTCGCCTCGACAATGCCAAGCTCCTGAACGACGCGGGCGTGCGCATCGCGTTCGACACCGAAGAGAGCCACCAGGCGGGCAAGAATCGCCAGCTCGCCGGCAATGCCGCCGCGCACGGGCTGCCGCGCGATGCCGCGCTCGCTGCGATCACGTCGGTTCCGGCCGACATCTTCGGCCTCGCCGATCGGGGGCGCATCGAGAAAGGCGACATCGCGGACCTCGTGCTCTGGAGCGGCGACCCGCTCGAGGTCACGACGGTCGCCGACCAGGTGTGGTTCGCCGGG
>JANNHT010000140.1:0-3977 GCA_031404555.1 Gammaproteobacteria bacterium | reverse complement strand
CTTCATGACTCGCATAGAAGCGCGCCTGGCTCGCCTCGTGCACGGGTGATCCCGAAACGGCCTCGTAGAAATCCAGCGAGTCGGAGATCGCGTCCACGATCTTCTGGTACGCGTCCTTGAGCTTCGCATGCTGCATGAAGCCCAGGTCCCAGTACTCGGGGTGATGCAGATCGGCGAAACCACCATCGACCAGCGCGCGGACAAAGTTGAGCGTGAGTGCGGCGCGCTCATAGCCGCGGAGCAGCAGCTCGGGATCGGCCTCGCGATCGGCGGCGGTGAAGGCGGCGTGATTGACGATGTCGCCGCGATAGCAGGGCAGCGTCACGCCGTCCCGGGTCTCCATGTCGGCGGAGCGCGGCTTGGCGTACTGGCCCGCCATGCGGCCGACGCGGATCACCGGTTTCTTGAGCCCGTGCAGCAGCACGACGCTCATCTGGAGCAGGATCTTGAGCTTGCGGGCAATCGTGTCGGACTCGCAGTCGGCGAAGCCCTCGGCACAGTCGCCGCCCTGGAGCAGGAAGCGCTCGCCGCGCTGCGCGGCCGCGAGCTCGTCCTTCAGCTGGTCCACTTCCCAGGACACGACCACAGGCGGCAGCCGCGCGAGCGCGTCGAGCACGCGCGAGAGCTTCGCGGGATCCGCGTAATGGGGTTGTTGGAGTGCCGGCCTGCCCTGCCAGCTGTCCGGACTCCAGCCAGCTTTTGCGACGGCAATATTCATGTTTCCCGGGCATCGTACACGGATTCACTGCACTGCAAAACGCCGCGTTTCAGGGGGTGGTTTATGTGCAGCGGAATGGGCAGAATGCGCCACCTTTTTCGGTGGAATTCCCCATGCATCGCGTACTTATTCTGGGCGCCGGGAAGATCGGCGCGTTGATCTCGGGACTCCTGTCGGAAGCCGGCGACTATCAGGTCGAGCTCGCTGACGTCAGCCTCGAGACGGCCCGCGCGGTCGTCCGCGCCCACGGGCGCCGGAACCTCACGGCGCACGGCCTGGATGCCTCCAACAGCGAGGCGCTCGCCGCCCACGTCGCGCTCCATCGCTGCGACGCAGTGATCTCGTCCCTGCCCTTCTACTGCAACCCGGGCGTGGCGAAGGTCGCTCGTGAACACGGCCTGCATTACTTCGACCTGACGGAAGACGTCGCGGTGACCCGCGCGGTTCGCGGTCACGCCGAGGGCGCGTCCACCGCCTTCGTCCCGCAGTGCGGCCTCGCGCCGGGATTCGTGTCGATCGCCGCGAACGAGCTCATCAACCATTTCGATGAACTGCGCAGCGTGAAGATGCGGGTCGGCGCCCTGCCTCAGCATCCGAACAACGTGCTCAAGTATTCGCTGACCTGGTCCACCGAAGGCCTGATCAACGAATACGGCAATCCCTGCCTCGCGATCGCGGACCGCCGCCTCGTCGAGGCCGCGCCGCTCGAAGGCCTCGAGGAGATCGAGATCGACGGCACGCTGTACGAGGCGTTCAACACCTCGGGCGGCCTCGGCTCGCTCGGCGAGACCTTCGGCGAGCGCTGCGAGACGATGAACTACAAGACGATCCGCTACCCGGGTCACTGCGAGCAGGTGCGCCTGCTCATGAACGACCTGAAGCTGAATCAGGATCGCGGGACACTGAAGCGCATCCTCGAGAACGCCGTACCGCAGACGCTGCAGGACGTCGTGATCGTCTATGTCGCTGTTGCCGGCCGTCAGGACGGCGAGCTGCGCGAGGAAAACTACGTCAACAAGATCTATCCGCAGGAGATCTCGGGCCGGCTCTGGTCGGCGATCCAGGTGACGACCGCGGCCGGCATCACCTCGGTCGTCGATCTCGTGCTGTCGAACCCGGAAAAGTACCGCGGCTTCGTGCGCCAGGAGCAGTTCGGCCTGCCGGAAGTGCTCGCGAACCGCTTCGGCACCTGGTACCGCATGGGCGGCGACAAGGCGATCTCGTCCCGCATGGTCGTCGAGGGCGCGGCCGGCCGGCAGCGGAGCCTCGCAGGCGGTGCGCGGTGACGCCCGCGGACGTCCTGAAGGGGCTCGGCCTCGCCGCCATCAATGATGGCGCATGGTCGGGCGGCGGCTGGCATTCCGATGCCGCCTCATCGGTGATCGACTCGCTGAATCCGGCGACGGGCGAAGTCATCGCGCGCATCCGCCCGGCGGGCGCGGCGGACTATGAGCGCGTCGTCGCGAGTGCGGCCGCCGCGTTTTCGGAATGGCGCAGCGTTCCGGCACCGCGCCGCGGCGAGGCCGTGCGCCTGATGGGCGAGGCGCTTCGCGCCAAAAAAGACCTCCTCGGCAGCCTGGTCAGCCTCGAGATGGGCAAGATCAAGGCCGAGGGCGACGGTGAAGTGCAGGAGATGATCGACATCGCCGACTTCGCGGTCGGCCAGTCGCGCATGCTCTACGGCCTCGCGATGCATTCCGAGCGCCCGCGCCACCGGATGTACGAGCAGTGGCATCCGCTCGGCGTCGTCGGCATCATCTCGGCCTTCAATTTCCCGGTCGCGGTCTGGTCCTGGAACGCTTTCCTCGCCGCGGTCTGCGGCGACATCTGCGTCTGGAAACCCTCGCACCACACGCCGCTCTGCGCGATCGCCGTGCAGAAGATCTGCAACGAGGTCATCGCGGCCGCCAAACTGCCGCCGATCTTCCAGCTCTTCATCCCGCACGACAATTCGCTCGCGAGCAAGTTCGTGGACGACGGGCGCATCGCGCTGATGAGCTTCACGGGCTCGACCCACGTCGGACGGCAGGTCGGCGAGCGCATCGCGTCGCGGCTCGGCCGCAGCCTGCTCGAGCTCGGCGGCAACAACGCGATCATCGTCGATGAGTTCGCGAACCTCGACCTGGTCGTCCCGGCCGTACTGTTCGGCTCGGTCGGCACGGCCGGCCAGCGCTGCACGACGACGCGCCGGCTGCTGGTGCACGAATCACTTGTCGCGGAACTCGAGCGGCGCCTGGTCGCCGCTTACAAGCAGGTGCGTATCGGCAACCCGCTCGACCCGAATGTGTTGATGGGCCCGCTGGTCGGCGCATCAGCCGTGCGCCAGTACGAAGCCGCGCTCGCGGACGCCCGCGAACAGGGCGGCGAGATCCTCTGCGGCGGCCGTGTGCTGCCGGGCCCCGGCTATTTCGTCGAGCCGACGATCGTGCGGGCGCGGAACGACATGAAAGTCGTGCGCCATGAGACCTTCGCGCCGATCCTGTACCTGATCCCGTTCAGGACGCTGGACGACGCGGTCGCGATGCACAACGACACGGACTACGGCCTGTCGTCGGCGATCTTCACCGACCGGCTCCAGCACGCGGAGCGGTTCCTGTCGGTCGCCGGCAGCGACTGCGGCATCGCCAACGTGAACATCGGCACTTCGGGCGCCGAGATCGGCGGCGCTTTCGGCGGCGAGAAGGACACGGGCGGCGGGCGCGAGGCGGGTTCCGACTCGTGGAAAACCTACATGCGCCGGCAGACCAACACGATCAATTACTCGAGCGACCTGCCGCTCGCCCAGGGCATCAAGTTCGACGTCACTTGAGGCGGCGGCGCGCGTCCTCGTAGAGGGTGTGCGCGAAGAAGTCCGCGGAGATGAACTCCCAGGCGAGCGTCGCGTCGTAATCGGCATTCGGTTTCGCGGCCTGCACTTCCTCGAGCGTCTTGCCCGCCTTCACGAGCGCGCCCACGCGGGCGCTCGTCTCGGCCAGCATCTTTCGGTAACTCGCGAGCCCCGCTTCGTCCGTCACCTTGCCGTGCCCGGGGATGATGCGGGTCTTCTCGTCCGCCATTTCGAGGATGCGATCGCTCGCGGCGATCAGGCCGCTGACGCTGCCGCCCGAATCGAGGTCGATGAACGGATAGATGCCGTGGAAGAACAGGTCCCCGGTGTGGATCACATTCGCCTTCTTGAACACCACGACCGTGTCGCCGTCGGTGTGCGCCTGAGGCGCGTGATGGCCGCGCAGCTCCTCACCGTTCACGTACAGCGACA
>JANNHT010000139.1:0-9931 GCA_031404555.1 Gammaproteobacteria bacterium | reverse complement strand
CCCTGTTGTGGGGTGGGTGTTGCTGATGCCGATATTCACTACGCGAATCAGATCATTGTTCAACCCGGAGAGGGCCCAGGTCGATGATCGCGCCGCGCGCGTCCACGTCCTTGACCGTGCCCTTCACGATGCTGCCCTTCGGGTGGTCGGCCAGGTACGCCGAGATCGGGTCCTTGGCCATCTGCTTGACGCCGAGCGAGATACGCTCGCGCTCGGGGTCGATGGACAGCACCATCGCCTCGACCGTCTGGCCCTTCTGATAGTCCCGCACCGCATCCTCGCCGGGCCGGTCCCACGAGATGTCGGAAAGGTGCACGAGGCCGTCGATGCCGCCCGACAGGCCGATGAAGATGCCGAAATCGGTGATCGACTTGATCTGGCCGGAAACGCGGTCGCCGCGGTTGAAGCTCTCCGCGAACTCGCGCCACGGATTGGCCTTGCACTGCTTGAGGCCGAGCGAGATGCGGCGGCGCTCTTCGTCAATGTCGAGGACCATGACCTCGACTTCTTCGCCGACGTTCACCACCTTCGCGGGATTGACGTTCTTGTTGGTCCAGTCCATCTCGGACACGTGGACCAGGCCCTCGACGCCCTCTTCGATCTCGACGAAGCAGCCGTAGTCCGCGATGTTCGTGACCTTGCCGAACAGGCGCGTATTCGGCGGGTAGCGCCGCGCGATGTTCTGCCACGGATCCGCGCCGAGCTGTTTGATGCCGAGCGAGACGCGCTGGCGCTCGCGGTCGAACTTGAGGATGCGCACGTCGATCTCGTCGCCAACCTTGACGACTTCCGACGGGTGCTTGACGCGCTTCCACGCCATGTCGGTGATGTGCAGCAGTCCGTCGATGCCGCCGAGGTCCACGAACGCGCCGTAATCGGTCAGGTTCTTGACGACACCCTTGACCACGTCGCCTTCCTTCAGGTTGTCAAGGAGCTGCGAGCGCTCCGCGCTGTATTCCTGCTCGACGACCGCGCGGCGCGACACCACGACGTTGTTGCGGCGCTGGTCGAGCTTGATCACCTTGAATTCGAGTTCCTTGCCCTCGAGGTAACTCGGGTCGCGCACCGGGCGCACGTCCACGAGAGAACCGGGCAGGAAGGCGCGCACGTTGTCGAGTTCGACAGTGAAGCCGCCCTTGACGCGGCCGTTGATCACGCCCTTGACGATCTCGCCCTTGGTGAAGGCCTCTTCGAGGCGGGTCCAGGTGCGAGCACGCTTGGCTTTTTCGCGTGACAGGCGCGTCTCGCCGGAGCCGTCCTCGACCGCGTCGAGCGCGACCTCGACCTCCTGGCCGATGGTGACATTGATTTCGCCGTTATCTTCGCGGAACTGGTCGATCGGGATCACCGCTTCGGACTTCAGCCCGACGCTGACGATGACGACGTCCGCATTCACGTCCACCACGGTGCCCATCAGGATCTGGCCGGGCCGGATCTGCTGGCTCGCAAGGCTCTGCTCGAACAACTGCTCGAAAGATTCGGTCATTTGGGTGTGTTTCGGGCCCCGCGGCCCACCTTGGTTGCATGCCGTCCGGCGTCCTGCCGCAACGGGTTGTGACAAATCCGGCTTCGGCTTCCTGCCGTGCCGTCCTTCAATTTCAGCGCGCCGCCTCTGGAAACCGCTCGCGCGCGAGTTGGATGACCCGCCCGACGACCTCCTCGATGCCCCACGCAGTCGAATCCACGACGATCGCTTCCGGAACGGCGACCAGGGGTGCCACGGCTCGCGTGGTATCCCGCCGATCCCGCTCGGCGATCTCCGCGGAAAGGGCGGCAAGGCTAACACCCAACCCCTTCTCTTTCAACTGCTTATAGCGCCTACGGGCCCGTTCCTCGGGGCTCGCAGTGAGGAAGATTTTGAGCCCGGCATCCCTGAAAACGATGGATCCCATGTCGCGTCCGTCGGCCACAAGGCCGGGCTCCCGCGCAAACGCGCGCTGGCGCCCCAGCAGGGCCGATCGCACGTCCTGCCAGGCCGCGACCCGGGAAGCCGCCTCGCCGGTCGCCTCCGCCCGCAATTCAAGGGTGACGTCGGCACCCTGCAGCAGAATGACTTCGTCGCCCCTGTCGTCCATGCCGAAACGCACGTCCAGTCGAGCTGCCAGCCGGGCGTGGCCGGCGACGTCATCCACAGCGAGGCCGGCGCGCATGCCGGCGAGCGCCACCAGGCGGTAGAGCGCGCCGCTGTCCAGCAGGTGCCAGCCGAGCCGCTCCGCAACGCGGCGCGCGATCGTGCCCTTGCCAGAGCCGCTCGGGCCGTCGATGGCGATGACCGGCACCACTCAGCCCTCCTCCGCCACGCGGAGGCCAATAGCGGCGGCCGTCGTCGTGAATCCCGGAAACGATGTCGCGACATTCTGCACGTCGCGGATCACGACGGGCGCGCTGGCACGGGAGGCCAGCACGGCAAGCGACATGGCCACGCGATGATCGCCGCGGCTCTCGACGATGCCGCCTGTGACTTCGCCACCGTGGATCCGCATGCCATCCGGGGTCGCAACTGCGGCGACGCCGAGCGCCGCCAGTGCATCCGCCATCGCCGCGATGCGGTCGCTCTCCTTGACGCGCAGCTCCTGCGCGCCGGTCACGATCGTCTCGCCGTCGGCAAGCGCGGCCGCGGCGAAGAGCACGGGGAACTCGTCGATTGCGCTCGACACGAGCTCCCTCGGGACGGTGATGCCGCGAAGCCGGCCCGGCCGGATCTCCAGGTCGGCCACCGGCTCACCGCCCTGATCCGGCCGCGCGAGCACGCGGATGTCCGCTCCCATCAGGCGGAGGATCTCGAGGAGTCCCGTACGGGTCGGATTGACACCGACGCCGCGAATGCTGAGCGGTCCCGACCCAGCGATCACACCGGCCACGATGAAGAATGCGGCGGAGGAAAAGTCCCCCGGCACGTCGACGCGCGTGCCCCGGAGCATCGCCGGACCCTTCACCGAAACCGTGCCGTCATCCTGGACGACCTCGACGCCAAACGCCGGCAGCATGCGCTCCGTGTGATCGCGTGAAGGATGCGGCTCGCTGACGCGGGTGCGGCCCTCGGCGTGGAGCCCCGCCAGGATCAGTGCCGACTTGACCTGCGCGCTCGCGACGTCGAGCACGTGGTTGCGACCTTTCAGCGTCCGCCCGCCGGCAATGGCGACCGGCGGTCGGCCATCGTTGGTGCGGATGTCCGCGCCCATGCGCCGCAGCGGCGCAGCCACGCGCTCCATCGGGCGGCGCATCAGGGACGGATCGCCGATCAGGATCGAATCGAAGGTTTGCGCCGCGAGGATCCCGGTAAGCAGGCGCATCGCCGTGCCCGAATTGCCGAGATCGATCGCATTGGCCGGCGCACGCAGTCCGCCCGGCCCGCGCCCGCGGACGATGATGTGATCATGCGCTGGACGCTCGACCGCGACCCCCATCGCCTCGAACGCCGCGAGCGTCGCCCGGCAGTCCTCGCCGTCGAGGAAGCCGTGAATCTCGGTGACGCCCTCCGCGAGCGCGCCGAACATGGCGGCGCGATGGGAGATCGACTTGTCGCCGGGAACCCGTATCTCGCCTGAGACCCGGCCGCCCGGTTCTGCGATGAAGCCTGGACCTGACCCGCTCACGCGCCGGCCGCGAGCGCCGCGGCGATGGCGGCGATCGCTCGCTCGTTTTGCGCCGCCGTGCCAGTCGTGATGCGCAAGTGGTTCGGCAATCCGTAATTCAGCAGCGGCCGGACGATGACGCCCTGGCGCAGCAACGCGTCGTTGAGTGCGGCCGCCGGCCTGCCGACGTCGCAGAGCACGAAATTGGCGGCGGACGGCAACACTTTCAGGCCCATCGCGGTCAAGCCCTCGCGCAGGCGACCGAGTTCCTGTCGGTTCAGCGCCAGCGTCGCATCGAGATGCGCCTGGTCATCAAGTGCTGCAGTCGCGGCTGCAAGCCCGGCGACGGAGACATTGAAGGGCTGCCGAACGCGATTCAGCAGGTCGGCGATATCCGGGTCGGACAGCGCATAGCCGATCCGCAAGCCCGCCAGTCCGAACGCCTTCGAGAAGGTGCGCGTGATGACGAGATTGGGATGCCTTGCGAGCCATTGCATGCCGTCCGGCACGCCGGCTGGCGCCGAATACTCATGGTATGCCTCATCCAGCACGACGATGACGTCCTGCGGGATGGCCCGGAGCAGCACGTCGAGCTCGTGATCGCCCATCCAGGTGCCGGTCGGGTTGTTCGGGTTCGCGATGAAAACGACGCGCGTACGGGGGCCGACAGCGGCGAGGATCGTCGCCGGGTCGTGCCCGAGCGGCATGGCGTGATCCGGCGAATTGGCTTTCGCCACGCGCGCGCCTGCGCTCGCCGCCTGCACTGCGATCGGGTACACGGCGAATGCGTATTGCGCATACACCGCCTCAAACTCAGGCGTCAGGAAGGTCTCGGCGAGAAGCACAAGGATGTCGTTCGACCCATTGCCGAGCGTCACCTGCTCGATGCGGAGTCCGTGTTTTGCAGCGATGCGCGCACGCAGCACATGCCCGCTCCCGTCCGGATACATGCCAACGCCGCCGATCGCGGACGAAAGCGCCGCCAGCGCGCCCTTTCCCGGGCCGAGCGGATTCTCGTTGGATGCGAGCTTGATGCTGTCCCTGATGCCGAGCTCGCGCTCAAGCTGTTCCGGCGGCTTGCCGGGAACGTATGGCGACAGCCGCCGGACTCCCGGCGCGGCCAGCGATTCGAAGCGGTTCGCCATCGGCGTCAGAGGATCGATCGCGGATAGGAGCCGAGCACGCGGTACAGGGAACTGCGTTCCTTGAGCTGCACGAGGGCCGCGGCGACCTTCTGGTCCTCGACGTGCCCCTCGAGGTCGAGGAAGAAGACGTAGTCCCACTTCTTGCGCCGTGACGGCCGCGACTCGATGCGCGTCAGGCTGACCTCGTAACTGGCCAGCGGCTCGAGCAGCCGGTGCAGGGCGCCAGGCGCGTCGGTGTGCGCGACCGAGACGAGCAAGGTCGTCTTGTCGTCGCCGCTCGACTGGAAAGTCTTGGCGCCGATCACGAGGAAGCGCGTCGTGTTGTCCGGCCGATCCTCGATCTTCGCGACCAGCACGTCGAGTCCGTACACTTCGGCCGCCGTCTCACCGGCGATCGCAGCCGTATGCTGTTCGTCCCGCGCGCGACGCGCCGCCTCCGCGTTGCTACTGGCCGGGATCTGTTCGACTTCCGGCAGGTGCTCGTTGAGCCATTCGCGGCATTGCGCCAGCGACTGCTGGTGCGAGCAGACCCGCTTGATCGAGGCGAGCGATTTCATGCGGCCCATCAGGTACTGGTGGATGCGCAGCTCGACCTCGCCGCAGATCGACAGCGGCGATACGAGGAAGCGGTCGAGTGTGTGCATCACCGTGCCTTCGGTCGAGTTCTCGATCGGCACGACGCCGAAGTCCGCGGCGCCTGATTCGACTTCGTGGAACACCTCGTCGATCGACGACAGCGCGAGTGCGCGCACCGAATGGCCGAACTGCTTGAAGACCGCCTGCTGCGTGAAGGTGCCCTCTGGGCCCAGGTAAGCGACCTTCAGCGGTTCCTGCTGGGCGAGGCAGGCCGACATGATCTCGCGGAACAGGCGCAATACTTCCTCGTCGCGCAGCGGACCCTTGTTGCGCTTCCGGGCCGCGCGCAGCACCTGCGCCTCGCGCTCGGGGCGATAGAAGTCGATCGTGCGCCCGGAGGCGTGCTTCGAGATGCCGACCTGCTGCGCGAGGCCCGCGCGCTCGTTCAGCAGGCGATGCAGCTCGTTGTCGACGGCGTCAATGCGTTCCCGGATCTCGGTGAGATCGATCTTTGCGGGCTTCTTTTTCTTCGCCATCCCATTCCTCCTAGACGGCTCGCGCGCTCAGCACGCCCGCAATCCCGCCAATGCGTTCGATCAGGCCGGCCGGCACCTGGCCGTCGATGTCGATCAGCGTGTACGCCAGTTCGCCTTTCGACTTGTTCAGCAGGTCCGCGATGTTGAGCCCCGCCCCGGCCAGGCAGGTCGAGATCTGGCCCACCATGTTCGGCACATTGCTGTTCGCGATCGCGATGCGGCCGGTCGCCGGAATCCGCGGCAGCGACGCCTCCGGGAAATTGACCGAATGGCGGATGTTGCCGTGCTCCAGGAAATCCCTGAGCGTGTCAGCGACCATCATCGCGCAGTTCTCCTCTGCCTCGCTGGTGGATGCGCCGAGATGCGGCAGGGCGACCACGCCGCGCCGCCCGCGGACCGCCGGCGACGGAAAATCCGAGACATAGGCTGACAGTTTGCCGGATTCGAGCGCGGCGACAACTGCGGACTCGTCCGCGATGCCGGCACGGGCAAAATTGAGCACGGCCCCACCCTCCCGCATCAGGCCCAGGCGCCGGGCATTCACCAGGCCGCGGGTCTGCTCGGTCAGCGGCACGTGCAGCGTGACCGCGTCGGAACGCGCGAACAGGTCATCGAGCGAGAGCGCCTGTTCGACCCCGGACGAGAGCTGCCACGCGCGCTGGACGGTGATCTGCGGGTCGTATCCCAGCACCCGCATGCCGAGCAGGTGCGCCGCGTTCGCGACCTCCACGCCGATCGCGCCCAACCCGACCACGCCGAGCGTCCGGCCCGGCAGTTCATGGCCGACAAAGCGCTTCTTGCCCTGCTCCACCGCCGCCTCGAGTGCTTCGCCTTCGCTGTCCAGCCCGCGCACGAAGTCCCAGGCTTCGCAGATGTGCCTCGCGGCGAGGAACAGACCCGCGAGCACCAGCTCCTTGACCGCATTCGCATTGGCTCCGGGCGCGGTGAAAACCGGCACCCCGCGCTCCGACAGCTTCACGACGGGAATATTGTTGGTGCCGGCGCCGGCGCGGGCGACCGCGCGCACGCTCAGTGGAATCTGCATCGAGTGCATGTCGGCCGAGCGCACGAGGATCGCGTCGGGGTGCCCGATCTCGGGCGCGATCTCGTAGCGATCGCGCGGCAGGCGATCGAGTCCCCTGGCCGAGATGCTGTTCAGCGTCAGGACCTTGAATCGGCTCATGCGTACCGGCGCTCGAAGTCCACCATGAATTCGACCAGCGTCTTCACGCCGTCCAGCGGCATCGCGTTGTAGAGGCTGGCGCGCATGCCGCCAACCGCGCGATGACCGGCGAGATTCTTGAGCCCCGCGACATCCGCCTCGGCGAGAAAGGTCTTGTCGAGCTCAGGTTTTGCCAGGCGGAACGGGACGTTCATCCAGGATCGGCAGTGGCGCGCGACCGGATTCGAATAGAAAGCCGACCGGTCGATCGCGGCGTACAGAGCGTCCGCCTTCGCGCGGTTGCGCTTCGCCATCTCGACAAGCCCCCCTTCGCGGCGGAGCCACTGGAACACGAGGCCGGCAAAGTACCAGCCGAAAGTCGGCGGCGTGTTCAGCATCGAGCCCGATTCCGCAACAGCGCCGTAGTCGAACACGAGCGGTGTCCCCGCGCGCGGACGACGGATCAGTTCGTCCCGGACGATCACGACCGTGAGACCGGCCGGGCCGATGTTTTTCTGCGCGCCGGCGTAGATCAACCCGAACTTCGTGACCTCGAGCGGCCGGGACAGGATGGTCGAGGACATGTCCGCGACCAGCGCTGCCTCGCCGGTGTCCGGAACGTAGGGAAACTCGACTCCGCCGATGGTCTCGTTCGGCGTGTAATGCACATACGCCGCGCCGCGCGTCAGCCGGAGCGCCGCCTGCTCGGGGACGGTCGTGTATCCCGATGCGGACTCGTCGGCCGCGATCGCAACCTTCACGTGACGGCGGGCTTCCTTGATGGTGCGTTCCGACCAGTGGCCGGTGTGCACGTAGTCGGCGGTGGCATCGGCCTCCGCCAGGTTCAGCGGCACGGCAGCAAACTGCGCGGTCGCGCCACCCTGCATGAACAGCACGCGATAGTTCGGCGGGATTCCGAGGAGTTCGCGCAGGTCGGCCTCGGCCTGTTCCGCGACGTCCATGAACGCGCGGCTGCGGTGGCTGACTTCCATGACGGACATGCCGCCCTGCCATTCAAGCAGCTCGTCCCGCGCCTGTTCGAGCACGGGCAATGGCAATGCCGCGGGACCCGCGGAGAAGTTGTAGGCGCGCACGCGTGGCGATCGCGGGCCGGCGTCAGCCGGCCCCTTCGCCATCCTGCGAATCGTCCCCGGCAATGCGCTCGAGACCCACGAGCTTCTCGCCGTCCTCGAGTCGCATGATGCGCACGCCCTGCGTGTTGCGGCCGAGCACCGGGATGTCGCTCACCGGGACGCGGACGAGCGTGCCGCTCGAATTGATCAGCATGACCTCGTCGTCGCGTCGCACCTGGCGCGCGCCGATCAGGGCGCCGTTCCGGCCGCTGGTCTGGAGGGCGATGACGCCCTGACCCGCGCGTCCGTGCCGTGGGTAGTCGTCCATCTCGGTCACCTTGCCGTAGCCGCGCTCCGAGACCGTCAGGATCTGGCCCTCGCCGAGGACGATCAGGGAGGTCACGCGCTGGCCTTCCGTCAGCCGGATGCCGCGCACGCCCGCCGCTTCGCGACCCATCGGCCGGACCTGGTCTTCCGTGAACCGAATCGCCTTGCCGTCGGTTGTCGTCAGCAGGATTTCGCGCTGGCCGTCGGTCAGGGCCACGTCCACCAGGCAATCCGCCTCGTCAAGCGACACGGCGATGATGCCGTTTGCGCGCGGGCGCGAGAATGCCGTGAGTGGTGTCTTCTTGACCGTGCCCTGCGTCGTCGCCATGAACACGAAGCGCTCTTCGTCGAACTCGCGCACGGCGACCACCGCCGTGATTCGTTCGCCTTCGCCGAGCTGGAGCAGGTTCACGATCGGCTTGCCGCGCGAGCCGCGGCTCGCGAGCGGCAGCTGGTAGACCTTGAGCCAGTAACACTGGCCGCGGTCCGAGAAGCAGAGCAGCGTGTCGTGGCTGTGCGCGATGAATAGCTTGTCGACGAAATCCTCGTCCTTGACGGTCGTCGCCATCTTGCCCTTGCCGCCGCGGCGCTGGGCCTCGTAGTCGGTGACCGGCTGCGTCTTTGCGTAGCCCGCGTGCGAAAGCGTGACGACCAGGTCCTGACGCTCGATCAGGTCCTCGATCGTAACGTCGGATTGGTCGGCGATGATCTCGGTGCGCCGCGCATCACCGTAGGCCTCCTTCATCGCCGCCAGCTCCTCGCGGATCACCGCGAGCAGGCGATCGGGCCGCGCGAGGATTTCGCCGAGGTTGCGGATCAACTCCAGCAACTCGGTGAATTCCGCGACGATCTTGTCCTGCTCGAGGCCGGTCAGGCGGTGCAGGCGCAGGTCGAGGATCGCCTGGGCCTGCGTTTCCGACAGGCGATAGGACTCGCCGTGCAGGCCGAGCTCATCGGCGATGCCGTCCGGACGCGTCACCACATTGCCTGCGCGCGCGAGCATCCCGGTGACGGAGCCCGGCTTCCAGGTCCGCGCCTGCAGGGCCGTGCGCGCTTCCACCGGCGACGGCGATTTCTTGATGACGGCGATGACCTCGTCGATGTTCGCGAGCGCGACGGCGAGGCCTTCCAGCACATGGGCGCGGTCGCGCGCCTTGCGCAGGTCGTGAATCGTCCGGCGCATCACCACTTCACGGCGATGGCGCAGGAAGGCGTCCAGCATCTCCTTGAGCGACAGCAGCTTCGGCTGGCCATCAAGGAGCGCAACCATGTTGACGCCGAACACCGACTCCATCGGCGTCAGCTTGAAGAGCTGGTTCAGGACCCGCTCGTGGTTCTCGCTGCGCTTCAGTTCGATGACGACCCGCATTCCGTCCTTGTCCGATTCGTCGCGCAGTTCGGAGATTCCCTCGATCTCCTTCGCGCGGACCAGGTCGGCGATGCGCTCGAGCAGGCGCGCCTTGTTGACCTGGTATGGCAGCTCGGTCACGACGATCGCCTCGCGGCCGCGCTCGTCGATGGTCTCGATGCCCGTGCG
>JANNHT010000138.1:0-5531 GCA_031404555.1 Gammaproteobacteria bacterium | reverse complement strand
CCCGAAACCCGCGCTCGGCTTCGCGCTCGGCGCCGGATTCTCGGCCGGGCTCTGCTGGGTCGCGACCAGTTTCGGCATCAATTACCTGTTCGAGCGGAAGAACCTCACGCTCTTCCTCGTGAACGGCGGCTATCACACCGTGCAATTCACGCTGTACGGCCTCGTGCTCGGACTCTGGCATTGAGCCCATGACCAGCAGACTGAAGAAATCCATGGTCGCCGCAACCGCGGCGCTCGCGCTATGCCAAGCGGCCCGGCTTCCGGCAGATGAGGTCCCGGCGCGGCAACAGTACGTCTACGTGCTGGAGGTAGCGCCGCCCTTCCAGCAGGAGGCGGCCTGGACGGAGGCCGAGAACGCAGTCATCACCCGACATTTCGAGCGTCTGGCGCAGGCCGTGAAGTCAGGACAAGTCATCCTGGCGGGCCGCACGCTGGAGCCCCTGACCGCAACCTTTGGACTCGTCATCTTCGAAGCCGAAAGCGAAGCCATGGCAAGAGCGTTCATGCAGTCGGATCCAGCCGTCGAAGCCGGCTTGATGACCGCAACGCTGCATCCCTACGCGGTCGCCTTGCAGCGAAAGTAAAGCAGTGCGTGCCAGCGCCGGCAATCGGCGCGTCGCTACGCCGCGTCCGCGTAGAGCGCCGGCAGCGGACAGTGCAGCACGGCGCAGATGGCGCGGAGCAGTTCCGATTCCGCGACCGTCATGCGCAGGTCATGCGAGACCGTCCGCACCAGCGCCTTGACCAGCATCTCCTTGGCCGCCGGCTGGAGTGAATCGAGGCGCGTCAGCGCGCTGTCGAGCCGCGGCGGCCAGTGGCCGAGCTTCTGGTAGCCCGGCCGCGCGCGGGGCAGCAACTCCGACATGCCGGCCTCGTAGGCGCGCCGCGCTTCGGTCTCGTCCTCGCTGCCGTGCGCGGCAAGCGCCGAGAACAGCACCTGTAGTTCGTCGCGCGTTGCGGCGAGCGTCTGGTAGCCAGACATGCGGCGGCGCGGGTAGAGCTCGTCCTGCAACTGCACCTGCGAGAGTTTCCGCATCGCATAGGCGAACGCCGATACCCGGCCCTCGCGCGACATCAGGCCGTTCAGGACCTTGAGGAGCGTGAGGCGCTCGTCGCGGCCGAGCTGGTGCAGCGCCGCGAACACCTGCATGACGGCCGGCATGCGCTGCACCGCGGTCAGCGCATCCACGTACGGCAGCATTTCCTTCACCTGGTCGTGGAATTCGCCGCCGAGCTGGGCCAGCACGAAAGCGAGCTGGCGCTCGCGGATCTGCGGCGACACGTCGAGGGCGAGCGCGAGGAAGATCGCCGCGGCTTTCTCGGGCTGGCCCGAGTGGCGGCGAAACTCCGCCGGCAGCGAGGCGAGCAGGAGGCCGGCCTGCTGCACGTGCTGCGTGCCCGGATTTGCGACGAGGGCGGCGACCGCTGCGGGCGCGAGCACGACCGCGCCCTCGAGCAGGGTGCCCAGGCGTTCCGCGGGTTTCGGCTGGACACGGGCGGCCTCCTCCTCCGCCATCTGCCGCTCCTGGTTCATGCGCAGGCGCATCTCGTCGAATTCCTTCGGGTCGAAGCGCGGGTCGATCTCGCGGATCCGCTCCACCAGCGGCGGATGCGTCGAGAACGCGCGGGTGACGCCCGAGGCAAAGAGCAGATGCGCGACTTCCTCGGCATCCGTGTCGGAGAAGCGCGAGCCCGGGCCAAGCGCGCCGATCTTGACCAGCGCACCGCGCAGGCCCTGCGGATCGCGCGTGAACTGGATCGCAGAGGCGTCGGCGAGCGATTCGCGCTTGCGCGAGACCGCCGCCTGGATCAGCCGGCCGAAGAAGAGCCCGATCCAGCCGAGCACCAGAATGATGCCCGCGGCGGCTGCGATGACTCCGATGACGGATCCGCCCTTGCGGCTGCTGCCGCTCAAGCGTGGGATGTGGCGCAGGATGAAGCGCGCGACCATCGCGACGACGGTCAGCCCGAACAGCCAGCCGATCAGGCGGGTGCTGAGGCGCATGTCGCCGTTCAGCACGTGGCTGAATTCGTGGGCGATGACGCCCTGGAGTTCTTCGCGATTGAGGTTGACGAGGGCGCCGCGGGTGACCGCGATCGCGGCATTGGAGGGGTTGTGCCCGGCGGCGAAGGCGTTGATGCCGGCCTCTCGATCGAGGACATAGACCTGCGGCACCGGCACGCCGGAGGCGATCGCCATCTCCTCGACCACGTTCAGGAGCCGGCGACGAAGCGGGTCGCTGGAATCAGCGCTGACGCGGGTTCCGCCGAGCGACTGCGCGACCGCACTGCCGCCGCCCGAGAGCGAGGCCGTGCGCGTCACGCTCGAGATGCCGATCGTGCCGAGCACGATGATCGATGACACCAGCACGACCATCGGGTACTGGTCGAATGCCATGGTCTCGGCCGCGAGCAGGCCACCGTCGGGGCTCGTCAGCACGCTGACCGCGATGACGACGACCAGGTCGATCGCGAGCACGATCGCCGCGATCGCGAGCACGAACAGCAGGACCATCCAGCGCGACAGCCGGCGCGTCGCGGCCTGTCGCTCGAAGAAGTTCATGGCGGCTCAGCCCGTGTGTCGGCTCAGGTGAAGCTGACCTTCGGCACTTCGCGCTTCTGCGGGGACTCGATCTCGAGGAGCTCCGCGGGCATGAAGCCAAACATGCCGGCCACGACGCTGCTCGGGAACACCTCGCGCTTGTTGTTGTAGCTCATCACGGCGTCGTTGAAGGCCTGGCGCGAGAAGGCGACCTTGTTCTCGGTCGTGGTCAGCTCCTCGGAGAGCTGCATCATGTTGCGGTTGGCCTTGAGGTCCGGATAGGCCTCGGCGAGCGCGAACAGCTTGCCGAGCGCGCCGGTCAGCGCATTCTCGGTGCTGGCCAGCTCCTTGAGGGCCGCCGGGTCGCCGGGATTCGCGGCGGCGGCCTTGAGGCCGGTGACGGCGGCGTTGCGCGCCGTGATCACGGCTTCGAGCGTGCCGCGCTCGTGGGCGAGATAGCCTTTCGCAGTCTCGACCAGGTTCGGGATCAGGTCGTGGCGGCGGGTGAGCTGGACGTCGATCTGCGCGAACGCATTCTTATAGCCGTTACGCGACGTGACCAGGCCGTTGTAGATGCCGATGACGAACAGCACCAGCAGGACGATGATCCCCAACACGATCCAAATCATTGCAGTCTCCCTATGGGCGCCGTATTCGGTGCCGGGTCGTAGTTTCGTAGTCTAAGGTCTTTTTGCCCCATCCGGGCGTTTTGAACCTGCAAGGCCCTTTGCTCCGCTGGCTAGCATCTAGGGTCGTTGCCGGGGAAATTCAAGGGCAAATCAGTGGCTCGTCGCCTTCGTCTGCACATGCCTGGAGGCTTCTACCACGTCACGCTCAGGGGCAATCACAGCCAGCCTGTCTTCTTTCGAGACGCGGATCGCGATCTCATGGCGACAGTGGTGGCTGAAGCAGCCAACGCCCTGTGCGCCAGAGTCCATGCCTATTGCTGGATGACCAATCACATTCACCTCCTGGTACAGGTCTCCGACAGGCCGCTCGGGAAAGTTGTCCACCGAATTGCGAGCAGGTACGCGCGCACCGTACAGCTTCGATTGAAGACAACGGGGCATCTTTTTGAACGCCGTTACCACGCGCGGCTCGTCGACGCTGAGCGATATCTGCTTGCCGTGGTTCGCTACATCCACCTCAATCCGGTCGAGGCCCAGATGGTGGCCGCGCCATCAGAGTATGCGTGGTCGAGTCATCGGCTCTATCTTGGCCTGGCAGATAGTCCTTGGGTAACAACGAGCACCGTCCTGGAACTGCTGACAAGCGATCCTGGAGAACGGCGGGCCGCGTATCAACGATTGATGGAGTGGGACGAATCGTTAGATTGCGATCCACTCGAGTTGGCCTCTCATCCCAAACACCCGGACATCCTGGGAGATGACGCCTTTATTGCACGTGTAAGAAACTCCACGCACCAGCCACCAAGGAAAACGCCACTCGAAGAAATCATCCGCGAGTGCAACCTGCGTTTCGATGTCAGCCTTGATTCTATGGCGTCTCGATCACGAACCCCGTGCCTGGTGGCCGCGCGCGCGTGGCTGGCATTCGAAACCGTCAGACATGACGCTGAAACCATTTCTGCGATTGCACGGCTGCTGAATCGCACGGAAGGCGCATTGCGCTATCTAATGCGCAAATATCCAAGGGTCGAAGTCAGTGACTAGACTACGAAACTACGACCCGGCACTGAAGCCAGGCGGCGACGTCCTGGATCTCCGGCAGGCAGACTTGGTGCTGCATCGGGTATTCCTTCCACTCGACCGCGTAGCCCCAGGTCCGCAGCTGCGCGCGCGCGCTGCTGCCGAGCGCATGCGGCAGCACCGGGTCGTGCAGGCCGTGGCACATCAGGATCGGCGTTGCCCGGTTCGCCTCGGACAGTTCCGGCTCGAGCGTCTTCGCGAGCGGCAGGTAGGTCGAGAGCGCGAGGATGCCGCCGAGCGGCTCGGGATGGCGCAGCCCCGCGTACAGCGCGATTGCGCCGCCCTGCGAAAAGCCGGCGACGATGATGCGCTTTGACTCGATGCCGGACGCGCGCTCGCGCCCGATGAGCTCCGCGAGCCGCGCCGCCGATTCGCGGATGCCCTCCTCGTCCGCGCGGCCATCGGCCGTCAGCGTCTTGATGTCGTACCAGGCGCGCAAGCGCATGCCGTTGTTGAGCGTCACCGGCCGCATCGGCGCATGCGGAAACACGAACCGCACGGCAGGTTCAGCCGGCAGCTCGAGCTCGGGCACGATCGGCACGAAATCGTGGCCGTCGGCGCCGAGGCCGTGCAGCCAGATCACGCTGGCCGCAGCCGGGGCGGCGGGCGCGAGCACGACGGCGTCCGCGGATTCCTGCAGGCGATGGTTCATCGGCTCAGCAGTTCTCGTACTTCCAGTTGAGCCGCTTGCCCTCGGCGAGCCATTCGATCGCGGTCCGGAGCCTGCGCTCGCGCGTGGTCTCCTGCTTCGCGCCTGCAATCCAGACGATGTATTCGCGCCGCTGCGCCTCGGTGAAGCCGGTGAAAGTCGCGCGCGCCTTCGCATGCTTCTTCAAGGCGGCGGCGACAAACGGCGGAACCTTGAGCGGCGGCTTCTTTTTCAGCACGCGCGGGACCTTCACGCCCTGCTGGTTCAGGGCGACCGCAGCCTTGATGAAGCGGATCATTATGGCGTCCGACGGCAGCTCGGCCGCCGAACGGATCTTGCGCCCACCCATGCCCGACTCGCCTTTCGAGAAGTAGCCATCCGGGTCCTTGATGAGCCGCCGCTTCCAGAACCCGAAGGCCGCGTGCTGCTTGAACGCCGCCATCATGGCGATGGGACCCTGGTAGTCGAAGTGCGGCACGCCCCACTTGATCGTCTCCTCGACGCGGGGGCAGACCTTGTGCATCAGCGTGCGGATGCGCTTCAGGATCGGCTGCGCGAAATCGGCCGACCTCGCGATGTAGGCATCAACGGCGGGACTCTTCATCCCGCGATTGTAATTGGTGCCGGGTCG
>JANNHT010000137.1:0-2472 GCA_031404555.1 Gammaproteobacteria bacterium | reverse complement strand
CCCACAACCTGGAGATCGTCGGAAAGCTGGAAGTATTCAGCCTGTCCGATCCGGCGGTGATCATCGGCCTGTTCATCGGCGGCCTCGTGCCCTACCTGTTCGCCGCGATGGCGATGGAAGCCGTCGGCCGCGCGGCGGGCTCGGTCGTGATCGAGGTGCGCCGCCAGTTCAAGGAGATCAAGGGCATCATGGAAGGCACGGCAAAGCCCGATTATTCCCGCGCCGTGGACCTGCTGACCCGCGCGGCGATCCGCGAGATGATCGTGCCGTCGCTGCTGCCGATCCTGATCCCGGTGATCGTCGGCTTCGGCATGAACTACCTGCTCGGCCCCGGCGCCGGCGTCCGCGCCCTCGGCGGCGTCCTGATCGGCACGATCGTCACGGGTTTGTTCGTCGCGATCTCGATGTGCACCGGCGGCGGCGCCTGGGACAACGCGAAGAAGTACATCGAGGAAGGCAACTTCGGCGGCAAGGGCTCGGACGCGCACAAGGCGGCCGTGACCGGCGACACCGTCGGCGATCCCTACAAGGACACCGCAGGCCCGGCGATCAACCCGTTGATCAAGATCATCAACATCGTCGCACTGCTGCTGGTGCCCTTGCTCTGAAGTAACAATGCCCCGCAAGGCGGAGCCGACGGTCGTTGAGCGCTGGCTGGCGAACATGCTGGGTGACCGCCTGCCGCGCCACGTCGGCAGCGGCTGGATCAGCGGCGTCGTCGGCGTGTTCCTGGGTGCGATCGCCTTCGGCGCGGTTTTGGTACTGCACTTTCCCGACCTGCTGACGTCGGCGGACCTGCGCTCCCACTATTCGATGCCGGTCATGCGAGCGCTGATCAAGCTGACCATCGGTATCGCATTCCTCGCTTCCTGCCTGAATCTGATGCTGCGCCCGCAACGAGTGCTCGGGTTCACCGGGATCGCGCTGACATTCGCCGCCGTGCTGCTGGGCGGCGCCGACGTCGAAATCCGCGGCGATTTCGACAGTCGGCTCTACTTCGGGCTTGACTGGTTCCTGCTGAACCTGTTGGTGTTCGCACTCATATTCGTGCCGCTCGAGCGGGCCTTTCCACTGCGCGCAGACCAGCGCGTGCTGCGCGCCGGCTGGACGACGGATGTCGCCTACTTCTTCGTCAACCACGTCGGTATTCAGCTGTTGACGTTCCTGACGCTATGGCCCGCCACCACACTCGCGCGCGAGCTCGGGGCGCAGGAACTGTCGCGGCAGGTCGCGTCACAGCCAGTCTGGCTGCAGGTGCTCGAACTGATGTTGCTGGCCGACCTGGTCCAGTACTGGGTGCACCGCGCGTTTCACCGCTTGCCGCGGCTGTGGCGGATTCACTCGATCCACCACTCGATCCGCGAGATGGACTGGCTGGCGGGTTCGCGGTTGCACCTGGCGGACGTCGTCATCACGCGCGCCGTGGTCGTGCTGCCGGCTTTCGTGCTCGGCTTCGCGGAACCGGCGCTGTATACCTGGCTCGTGATCATCGCACTGCACGGCGTGCTCAACCACGTCAACCTGCGCTTCCGGCTGGGCTGGATCGAGCAGCTGGTGGTCACGCCGCGTTTCCATCACTGGCACCATGCGGTGACACCGCCCGACCGCAACTTCGCCGTGCACTTTCCCTGGCTAGACCGGCTTTTCGGCACGCACTTCCTGCCGGGTGACCGCTGGCCGGATGAGTTGGGCATCCGCGGCCACCCGGTGCCGGCGGGACTGCTCGCGCAGTTCGGATACGCCTTCCGACGTTGAGCCGCGCCGCAGATCAATCCGCCGGACGTCAGCCCGCGCCCATCGTCGTGAACACGAAGCCGGCCAGGATCGCCGCGATCCCTGCCCATTGCAGCGCGGTCGGGCGTTCCTTCAGGACCACCCATGCGAACCCGAGCGTCACGAGCGGATATGCGCCCGACAGCGGCGAGACGATGGACGCGGGTCCCGTCTTGTAGGCGATGGCGGCCAGGAGGCCGCCGAGCGCCATGGTCGCCATCGGCAGAAACGAGCGCGACCAACCATGGACCGATGCCGCGCCCTGACGTCCGAAGGCGAAACCGTAGACACCGAGCGTCAGCAGGCCGCCGACCGCGATGAAGAGCGCCATGTTGGCTTCGCTCGCAACGTTCGCTTCGTTGTCGCCGTACCAGGCATAGGCGTATTTCACGAGCACGCCGGTCATTCCCCACAACACGAGCGCCGCGCCCGCGAGCGGCATCCAGCGTTTCGACGTCTTCTTTCCGTGGGGATCCGGCGGCGAATAGGCGAGGCTCAGGCAGCCGGCGATCACGCCGATGACGCCGATAATCTGGAACGGCGACAGGGACTCGCCCAGGAACCGGTTGGCGAAGATCACCGTGAGCGCGGGATAGGCGGCTGACAGCGTGCCGACGATCGAGATCGGCCCGTACACGATCGACTGGTAGTAGAAAATCCAGGCGATGCCATCGAGCACGTAGGCGAGCAGACCCACCA
>JANNHT010000136.1:0-12674 GCA_031404555.1 Gammaproteobacteria bacterium | reverse complement strand
CGCCTGGCTTGAGCCTCAGGCGAGTTCGGCGCCCAGGTGCTTCAGGCGGCGATGCTGGTGGCGAAGCTCGGCGAGCAATGCGCGGGTCTCGGCGCGGAAACTCGCTTCCTCCCAACGCTGCACGATCCGCTCGCGCGTCTTCGTGTACCAGGCGTCGGTGAGGGCCGACCATTTAGCGACCGTCGCGACGAACTGCTCGTACTCGCGACCGATGCGCGCGCGCAGCGGCTCGAAGTCCACGTGCGGAAGCGACCGTCGGCGCATTTCGATCGAGGCCTCGACGCGGCGGAATTGCATCGCGAGCCGCGCCCGCTGGACCGTGACGTCGGACGTGCGCTTCAGTTTTTCGGTGACGCCGACCTTCGACAGCGACCAGATGATCCACTTGCTCGGATCCCAGTGCCACCAGCGGATGCCGTTCCGGTAGTCGTGGGCGAACTGGTGGTGGAAATTGTGGAAGCCCTCGCCATAGGTCAGGAACGCGAGCCACCAGTTGTCGCGTGCGCTGTGCTCGTCGCTGTACGGCTGGCGGCCCCAGAAGTGCGCGAGCGAATTGATCAGGAAGGTGAAGTGGTGGCTGACGACGAGGCGCAGCACGCCCGCCAGCAGGAACACGCCCCAGACGTCGCCGTGCAGCCAGCCGAGCGCCAGCGGCACGAGCACGTTGAGGCCGACCGCGAGCGGCAGGTAATAGCGGTGCTGGAACGCGACGATCGGGTCCTTTTCCAGGTCCCGCACGTTCGAGAAGTCCGGCGCGCCGCTCGGATACGAGCGCAGCATCCAGCCGATGTGCGAGAACCAGAGTCCGCGTCTGGCGGAGTAGGGATCGCGATCGTTGTTGTCCACGTGCTGGTGGTGGACGCGGTGTCCCGCGGCCCAGACCAGCACGCTGTTCTGCAGCGCCATCGCGCCCAGCAGCACGTAGACCAGGCGCAGCGACCAGTGGGCGTCGTAGGTCCGGTGCGACCACAGCCGGTGGTAGCCGCCGGTGATCGCGAGTCCGTTTGCGTACAGGAGCACGGCAAACCAGACCCAGCCCGCAGTGCTGTAGCCGACCGTGAATCCGTACCAAGGCACGACGATCACGGCGACCGCGAGGGTCAGCGCGAACATCAGCACGCGGGACCAGATCAGCGGCGGGCGTTCGCCGGCATCAACAACAGTCATGTCAGGTTCACCCGAGGGAGGGGGACGGCATTATTGTGGCCGAACGGGCGGGGCGTGGATACCCCGAATCCGGAGACAGGTCACTTTTTTGGGCCAAAAAGCGCCTCCAGCGCTTGGCTGGGGCCGCCAGAATCGGCCGGCCGGGCTGCGAAGCGGCCCGGGGCGGCCTCGAAGTAGCCGCAGAAATTGGCGCGCTCCTTGTCGCCGACCTCGTCCGCGACGGGCTCAGCGCAGCTCTTCGCCTTGCGGGTGTCGTAGAAGCGGCACAGCCGGCACACGTGCAGCTCGGCACGGCAGGCGCGGCAGTAGTCGGTGCGTGGAAGCGGCAGGCTGAGGTCGGCTAGCGACGCGCCGCACTTCCAGCAGACGAGCCCCGCCGGCTCCACTCACTTCGTCCGCGTGACCCGCGTCGAGCGATTTGACGGCCCCGACAGCAGGAACGATCCCAGCGCAGCTGGCTGGATCTTCACCTTGTCGCCGATCCTGATGCGGAAGAACGGGTCCGGGCGGTTCTGCTTCCAGATCTGGCCGTTGTCGAGCGTGATGGACATCAGGCCATCGCTGCGCGTCCAGACTTCGGTGACACTCGCCTCGAGTTCGTCGAGCTCGCGCGCCTGATTCTCCTTTCGGTCGCTTTCCGCGCGTGTCATCGCGCCGGTACGGCCGAATCGCTCCTCCGGCGACAGGGCGGGCTCTGCTGCAACGGGCCCTGCTGCCGTGGAGGCGTCGCCTTCGTGCATGCGTTCGACGGCGCGGTCATAGCAGGCGAGGCGGTGTGCATCGTCCGGTTCGCTGCGGCAGGCCTTCACCTCGTTGCCCGCATCCTCCGCCAGCGCCGCGGCTGGGATAGCGAGCAGCGCGGCGATGAGCGACACGACATTCCATTGGCGATGCATGCTAGATCTCCCAGTCCGGTTTCTTGCCGCTGTGCGCGTCGATCGCCTCGAAGAGGGCGATCACGAGCGATTTCTCGTCTTCCGTCAGTTCGGGGCGCCAGACATCGAACAGCAGTATGACCCGGGTCTCGGCGCTGTCGTTCCAGGCCTCGTGCTCGATTGTGTCGTCGAATGCCCAGGCCTTGCCCTCGACCCACTCGCGCACGTCGTTGCCGACGCGAAACCGGCACTGGCCGGGGACGATGAGCGGCAAGTGACAGATGAACCGCGTATTGATGAGGCCGTTGTGCGCCGGGATGTGCGCGCCGGGCCTCAGCAGGGAGAACAGGATCGACGGCGAGCGATGGCGTACGCGCGCCAGCGGCGCGTTACGGAGCGCATGCATCGTCTTCGGGCAGCGAGCGGCATTTTCGGCGACGACTTCGCCGTTCTTCCACAGGTAGAAGGCGCTCCACGCCGGGTTGTTCAGCATCCCCATCTGGGCCTTGTACGGCCGGTTGGCATGGCCCTGCACGTAGGGCGCGAAGGCGCCGGGCACGTCCAGGACCTGCAGCAGTTCGTCGCGTATGTCGGCGGTCGCGGCCTCGACCTCGTCGAGCCAGGGAAATTCCTCGCGCCCGTAGAACTGGACCTGCGGCAGGCCCGGGAAGTAGTAGTACTTCGGCTGCTGCAGGTAGATCTGCTTGTTGCCGAGCACGATGTCGACCGACTGCGCGAATCGCGCGCTAGAGCGGTTCGGGTCAAAGCCCCTTTCGGCGAGGCTCCGGGTCAGGAAAGCCTTGTAGTCGGCGGCGAACCGGTCGCAGGCCTGGCGCGCGCGGGCGAGCTCTTGGCCCAAGGCGGGCGGAACCGCGCCTTGCGGCGCGGAACTGATCGCCATCCGGTAGAAAGCGGACGCCGAACGCGCATCGCCGGCTGCCGCGAAATGGTCGGCGCGCTGGATCAACGCCAGGATGTTCCGTGGTTCCGCGGCGAGAAGCCGTTCGAGCGCCGCGATGTCGGCTGGATTTCCCATGCTTGGGTCCGGTGGGCAGAGGCAAGCCGGGCCGGACGCATTATAAGAGGCCGCGCGCGCGTCGCGGCAAGATTTGCCCCGAACGGCAGCCGGGCCTTAGGCTAGCTGCCGCATGAGCGAAGATGTCGCGCGAATGAACAAGGCCGCGGTCCAGGCCATCGCGGCGGGCGACATCAAGGGCGCCGAAGCGGTCCTGCTGGAGGCGCTCGCAAAGGATCGCGGGAGCGTCCGGCTGTGGCTCAACCTGGCCGCCGTCCGGCGGCAGCTCAACGACATGGACGGTGCGTTCGACGCGCTCCGCGAGGCGCTGCTGCTCGACAACCGGAATTTTCCCGCGCTCCTGATGCGCGCTGCGCTCCTCGACCGCATGGGGCAGGGCATCGCGGCGGCGAATGCCTATGGCATCGCGCTCGTCCAGGCGCCGGCGGATGCGGAACTCGATGCGCCGACCCACCAGGCCGTGCAGCGCGCGCGCACGGTGCACGGGAAGTACATCGGCGAGCTCGGTGCGTACATCCGCGAGCGGGCCGCGGCGGCGAACGACCGTTGTTCGGTAGCGGAGCGGCGGCGTGTCGAGTCGTTCATCGATATGGCGCTGCGCACGCGCAAGCGTTACCAGCAGGAGCCGATGGAATACTACTTCCCGGGCCTGCCGGCCATTGAGTTCTACGAGCGCGAAGAGTTTCCCTGGCTGCCGGAGTTCGAAGCGGCGGCCGACCCGATCCGGCGCGAGCTCGGCCGGATCCTGGTGGAGGACGAGGCGGGCTTCAGTCCTTACATTCAGTATGACGAGCATCTGCCGCTCGACCAGTGGCGGGAGCTCAACAAGTCGCCGCGCTGGAGCGCATTTCATTTCTACCGCCAGGGCAAGCCGGTTGCGGAGCGCTGCGTGCGTGCGCCCGATACGATGCGGGCGCTCGGGCGGCTACCCCAGGCCGAGACCGACCTGCGTTCGCCGACCGCGATGTTCTCGGTGCTACAGCCGAAGACCCGCATCCCGCCGCATACCGGCGTCGCCAACTTCCGCCTGGTCGTGCACCTGCCGCTGGTGCTTCCTGGCGACTGCTGGTTCCGCGTCGGCGGGGAAAAGCGCGAATGGCGGATGGGTGAGGCCTGGGTGTTCGACGACACGATCGAGCACGAAGCCTGGAACGGCAGCGACGAGACCCGGATTATCCTGATCTGCGACATCTGGAGCCCGCGGCTGTCGCCGGACGAGCGCGCCGCGATCCGCTCGGTAATCGCCGCGACGGATGCCTTCAACGGCACCGTGCCGGCCGCTCATATATAGTGCGCGGCAGCCATGCTGCTCAAGATCAAGAACCTGTTGACGAGCGAAGAGTGCGAACGCCTGGTCGCGCTTTCCGGCGAGCTGCATTTCGTCGATGGCAAGATTTCGAACCCGGCCAACACCAGCAAGCAGAATCTCCAGGCCGATCCCGCCGACCCCAAGTACGCGGAATCCGTGCAGATTGTCGGCGCCGCATTCGCGCGCTCCCGTGAGTTCGGCAGCTTCGCACTGCCGAAGCGCATCGCGCCGCCGCTGCTGTGCCGCTACGAACCCGGCATGAAGTACGGCGCGCACGCCGACGCCGCGATCATCCAGCTGGCCCAGGGCCGCATCCGCTCCGACCTGTCGTGCACGGTCTTCATCGGCGATCCTGCGACCTACGAAGGCGGCGAGCTCGCGATGGTGGTCGGCAACCAGACGCTCGCCTTCAAGGGAGCGCCGGGCGAGGCGGTCGTCTACCCGTCGACGCTATTGCACGAGGTCGTGCCGGTCCGCTCCGGCCAGCGGCTGGTGTCAATCACCTTCATCGAGAGCCACGTGCCGGACCAGCACCAGCGCATGCAGGTCTACGAGCTGAACGAGATCGCCGCGCTCGAAGGCGCGCAGATGAACTGGGAGAGCCGCGTGCGGCTCGACGTCGTGCGACAGAACCTGATGCGGATGTGGTCGTCGCCTTAGGCGGGCCGCAGCAGCCGGCGTACCGGCTCCAGTTGACGCTCGTAGTTTCTCCAGCGGCCGGATGACTTCCGATAGACGGGTTCGCGGACCTGCCATACGCTCGCGGTCCGCACACGATTGGGCAGCCGCTGAAACTCCAAGCAAGCCTCGTGCCAGGGGAGATCGAGGAAACTCAAGAGAGCCTGGGTGATTTGCCGGCGATCGGCAATGTAATCGTCGTACACGGCGTCGAAAATGCTCGCGCCGAACAGGCGCTTCCAGTGATCCATCAGTCGCCGGTATTGCTGGTAGTGGTGTGCAATGCCAGCGAGCTCGTTTGCATACGCGACCTGGCCGTCGAGCTGCTGGAAATAGATCGAAAGGCAGGTATCGAATGGATCCCGCACCGTGTTGACGAAGCGGGCGTTCGGGAACAGGGCCTTCAGCATGCCGAGCCACGCGAAGGCATCCGGGCGCTTGTTCGTGACCATCGTACCCGCCGGGAATGTCCGGTCTAGATAGTCGACATAGCCGGTACCTAGGAGCCGCCAGACATCGGCGTCGAGCGTCACGACTGATGCGGGAAACGGTTTGCCGGAGCGCGCCAGCTCCCGGCCAAAATAATCGATTTCGCCACCGGCGGTCACCTGCGGATGAGCGGCCAGCACCTGCTCGAACAGGGTGGAGCCCGAACGGAACATGCCGGTGATGAAAACGAGCGGCCGGTCGGACACAGGTTTCTGCCCCGCGACCCATTCCGCGGAAAAGATCTGCAGGGTTTCTGCGACGGCATCTTCCTCAGTCTTCCTGTCATAGCGTTGCAGACGACCGGCGCTGACGCGATTGCCGAGCTCGTACTGGGCAAAGGCCTCGTCGTATTGGCCGCAATCGTCGAGTGTCTTGGCGAGCGCAAAGTGCAGGCTTTCGCGGGTGACAGTGTCAACCTGCGAGCGCCGCAATGCCCGGCGGAGTTTTCTGATGACCGCATTCGCGGGATCGGTGACCGTTTGCCCATGCGCGATGTGGATCAGCGCGTTGAAGTAGCCCGGATTCAGCTCGAGGATGCCCTCGAACAGCCGTAGCGCCTGCTCCCGATCGCCGAATTCCTCGTAAAGCAAGGCGAGATTGAACATGGCCGGGATGTAGGCAGGCGCAATGGCGAGCGCACGCTCAAGGAATGCCCGGGCGCTATCGTCCCGTCGAAGTTCCGTGAAGATGACCCCCATGTTCGACAGCACTTCTTCGGGCTGGTCGATGCCGAGATCGAGGGCCTGCTGGTGCTCGACCAGCGCATCTTCCAGCTGCCCGCCCCGCCGAAGAAAGCAGGCGAAATTGAAGTGCGCGATCGCATGGTCGGGCTGGCTCGAAATCAGCCTGCGGTAGCAGGCTTCTGCGTCGGAGCGCTTCCCCTGTTTTTCCAGCTGGACCGCGACTTGCAGTTCGTCCTGCATGATGTTCAGGACCCGCCGCCGGCGAGGACACCAGCGAGCGACTGCTCGGACCGCGCCATGCGCTCGAGCCATGCCATCCCGCGGCTGATCTCCGCCGCGTTGTGGCGCCGTGATTCGCGCAGCAACAGCCTGCGGTCGTCGGCTGCAAAAGGTCGTTCCGGCGCCTTGGAATAGCGCTGCAATACCGGGCTTGCGCCGATTCCCGCCAGATAGCGGTCATCCGGCTGCAGGCCGAAGTGAGCCAGGATGCGGGACAGGAATCCGGTCACGTCCGCCAGGAAGGCGTCAAAGTCGATGGCGAGTACCCGGTCGGGGAATCGGCGCATCGCGTCCTGCTGCGAATCGGTCTCCACCAGCCAGCCGAGCGCCGCGAGTTCTCCCAGCGACAGGTCGTGCAACGGACCGACAGGGAGCGTGCAGCGCGCCTGCAACCGCCTGATGCGCCCCGGGCCGTGCCCGCGCAGGTCTTCTGCCGAGTTCCGACCGGACAGCAGCGTCGCGAGATAGGGTTCCGCGCCGAGATTCAGGCAGATTGCCCGCGACTGCGGCCTCGCTTTAAGCAGGCCTGACGCCATTCTTCCTGCACTGCTGGTCGCCTTGACGACGACTGCGCTGGTCTGCGGGTAGCCGCGGGCCCACAGCCGCAGGGTCATCTCGAGCACCGCTGCGAACTGGGATTCGCCGAGCAGCGATTCTGGTTTCCCGAGCACGTCGTACGCATCCGCCAGGCTCCTGAGCGGCAGCGGCTCCCGCAGGGGCAGGACGATGCCCGTTTCATCGAGCAGGCGGCTCACGAGCGTTGAGCCGACATGGCCGGTGTGGAAGATGAATTGCAACGGGCGCTGGTCTGCGATCCGGTTGGCGGCTTCGGACGCACGCGCGAGTGACAACCAGGCGCCTTGCGTGGATGGCGCGAGAATCCGGTCGTCGAGAAAGCTGGCGGCCCGATAGGCGTTCGCATCGAATCGGATGACGAGCACGAGTCCGCGGATGAGGTCGAGCTTCTGCGGATAGGCGTCGGCCGAGACCGGCAACATTGCCCACAATTCGTCGCCGATCGCCTTTCTGTTCTCGCCTGTCATGATCCAGCGACGCCCTAGGCCGACACGGGCCGGTCGCGGACCCACTGCGACAGCAGCCATTTCACGCCGCTCGTGGGCGGCAGGCCGGCGTGAACCGTCCGGTAGTCGGGTGCTCCTGACTCGTCGACATTCGCAAACTCCAGCGCATCGCCGCGCCCGCCTTTGTGTCGCAAGCCGATGCGCGGGAATTCGGTCTCGCCACCCGCGTAATCGTCATTGAGGTAAGCCAGGAACGTCGTGACTCTCTGTCCGTGCAGCGCAACCTCCTGCTTCAGCGCCGGGGTATTGGTCTCCAGGAAATCGGCGTGCAGCGAGAAGTGCTGGCCCGGCTCGTAGCGCAGCAGCTTGGTCACCTCAAAGAAACGGGTCGCAACGCCGATCGCGGCGGCGATGCGGTCGCGTATCAGGCTGAGCACGAGATCCGAGTTCACCACGGTGAAGTCCGCCTCGGTGTTGGTGCGAGTCTCGGCTTTGGCATGTCCGGCGGCATCTTTTCGATAAACCATTGCCCGCTTGAGCCGGTGCCTGCCGCATTCGATGAGCCATTCGCATTCGGCCGCTGTCGTGAAACCATCGATTGCGCTGATACTCGGCACTTTGGAGACGACCCGCTGCGGCGCGACCCGGGTCCAGTCCGCGAGATTGACCTGCCGGCGCAGCCGGCGCCAGTCCGTGCCGTCCTCCCGTGCCAGAAACTGGAGCTCGCGTTGCGAGGGCGCCCAGCCAAGCTCTGCCGCGCGCTGCAGGTGATCGAGCGCATCTTCCAGGTCTCGCGGCCGCAGCACGCCCCAGCCCGCAAACAGCGCGAGCTGCGCGGTCGCCTCACCGTTGCCAAGTCTGGCTGCCTCGTCGAGGCAGCTCACCGCCTCCTGTGGTGCCTGCCGGACGCCATCGCCAATCAGCAGCCGCTTGCCGAGCGTTGTCAGCGCGCCGGGATCACCGGCCCGCGCGCGCTCCCGCAGCGCATTGATTTCGCTCGCAGTCATTCCGGTTTCCCGCTTAACGGTCACTATAGCCGAGCGCACCCGCGAACCAAAAAAAAGCGGCGGTCCCGAAGGACCGCCGCCAGGTTTCGAACGGATGAATCGATATTAGAAGGTGAGTGTCGCCCGCATGAACACATAGCGACCGAGGGCGTCGTAAGTCTGCGGGTACGTGTTGCCATTGCCGGTCGTGCCGACGTTGGAGCTGAGTGTCGGGTTGTCATCCAGGACATTGTTGATGCCCAGGGTGACCGACGCCTTCTCCGTGACCGCCCAGTTTGCCGACAGGTCGAAGTACTGCTCTGCCGGAATCTCACGGTCAATGTTGGCTGCCGGAAGCGGGTTGTTGGCCGAAGCGAGACCCTCAGCGCTGCTGTAGTAGCGCCAGCCGAGGGACAAATCCACATCCCAGGGCGTCAACCAGCTCACTCGCGCCATATGGCGCCACTCATTCGTCGGTGTGCCGCAGACTGAGGAGAAGAATCCCACGCAGTCATACGACGGAACGACGCCCGGAATCGGATCGGTGATCAGCTTGTCGAACAGCGTGCCTACGAGGCTGAAGTTCATGCTGCCCATGCTTCCGATTTCCAACCCGGTGTAGGCGAGGTTGACGTCAATACCTTCCGCTTCCAGCGTTCCGATATTGATGTTGGTGTCAACCACGTGGCCCGTGCCGATCCACAGCGATCCGTTACCCGGATTGCGGTTGATAAGCCCGCAAGCCTGCGCGTTGCTGTAGGTGAAGCACGCATCCAGCGTGTTATTTGCCTGGAAGGTCGAGATCGTGTCGTCGATCTGGATGTTGAACCAGTCGAGCGACAGGCTGAGTCCCGGAGCAAATCTCGGGGTCAGGATGATGCCGAATGACTGGGTATCCGACGACTCAGGGATCAATGCCAGGTTGCCGCCTTGCAGGAAGCTGTACTGGCCAGCCGGGCTGTCCAGTCCATTCCGCTCGGCGACGTCGTTCGTGCCGTCATAGAACGCTGCGGGAACGCCCGACGCGATGCACTCTGCCTGGGTCGCATTCGCGTTCGGCGCGTCGATACCGCAAGGATCGCCGGGCAGGTCGAACAGGTTGAATCCCTGTGCGGTGAACAGCTCGACGATGTTGGCAGCACGAACCGCACGCTGGTAGCTGGCACGGAAGCGAACGTCGGAAACCGGCGCCCACTCCAGGCCAAACTTGTACGTGTCCGTCGTTTCTTCACCGTAGTCCGAGAACCGGTAGGCGGTATCGAACGACAGGCTCTCCGCCCCGGTCACGTCCTGTGCGATCGGCACGCGGGCCTCGAAGAACAGGTCGGTGACCTTTGTCGAACCGGTGATGCCGATGGTCGCGCCGCCGGAACCGGCAAGCGCGCCGGCTTCCTGCAGTGCATCGACATCGTTGCTCAGGAAGTCACGCCGGTACTCAGCACCGAACACGACCTGCACGCCATCGCTCGCCCACGGCGTCTTGAAGCCATACTGGCTCAGATCGCCGGTGACGGAGCCGTTGTAGATCTCCTGGCTCAGCGTAGCGACCTGGAGGCCCTGCGCCTGCAGGTAGTCCAGCTGCGCCTGGTCTACCCCGTTCGGTATGAAGGGATTCCAGGGGACGCAATTGGGATCAGAACCGTTGATTACCGATTGACAGGTCGGCACGCCCGCGACATCGACGACGTCCAGGGCTCTGGCAACACGCTCAACGACGAAATAGTTCGCCGTTACGGTGCGGCCACGGCTGACTGAGTACTGGGATGAAACATCGTAGTCCCAGACATCATTGATCGCGCCACGGAGGCCCACCACGCCACGGAACCCCTCGTTTCCGAACTGCTGCTGGCGACCGCCACCCTCAACGTTGCGACGCAGGATGTACATGGTCCGCACTTGCGTTCCGCTTTCGGCAATCTGCTGCGGCGTGCAGCCGATGGTCGGCAATACACTCGCGGGAATCAGCGGGTTGTCGCATCTGACTGTCGAAGTTTCGCCGAAGGCACCGCCCGGGGCGATCTGTGCAATCGACTCGTAATCGCTGAATGCCAGCGAAGTGTACACATCGGCATGTTCGCCGAACTCGTAGTGACCCTGGGCACCCAGGTCATAGCGACGCTCCGGACGCTGGTAATGATTCAGCGGACCGAAGTTGTACTGGTCGAGCGCACCATTGAAGTTACGCATCGTGGTCGGCGTGTCGATCGTCAGGTTGAAAGCCGGCCCGGCGAGAAACGGACCCGCACCATCCGGATCTGCATACGACGGCGCCCCGAAGGTCGTGAACCGACCGCCCGCGCTCGTGGAAGAACCACCGCACGAGAAGGACGTCGTCGGATTCGCGTTGAGCGAGCAGGCCGAATAGTCGCGCTCGGACTGCAGGATTGCGTCGCTGTCGAACACGCTGGCATAGGCCGTGATGTTGCCGCGGCCATCGCCGCTGTTGACACCCATCATGACGCCGATCTGCTTGCCTTCGCCGTCCGTGACGGTGTCGTCAGGCAACTGGAACTGCGACGGGTTGGTCAATGCGCGCGTTGCAATCACGTCGCGCAGCTTCACTGCGCCCGGGCCGTTGTAGTCATTCTCGTGCCAGTAGAAGTTGTACTGGCTCGTGACTTCCACGCCCTCGAAGTCCTTCTTCATGATGAAGTTGACGACGCCGGCAACCGCGTCGGAGCCGTAGACCGCGGATGCGCCGCCGGTCAGGACTTCGACCCGCTCGATCATCTGCGTCGGGATCGAGTTGATGTTTGCCGCCGAGTTGGTGGCGCTGCCGTATGGCAGGCGACGGCCGTCAACCAGCACGAGCGTGCGGGGTGAGCCGAGGCCGCGCAGGTTCAGGGTCGCCGTCCCGTTCGAGCCGTTCGCAACGGTCACGTTCTGGGCAGCAAACGCCTGCGGCAGCTGGTTTACGAGGTCTTCGATGCGATTGACGCCCTGAGTCACGACGTCAGCCGCCGTGATCTGCGTCACGGGTGTCGTGGTCTCCAGGTTCGCGGATTTAATGCGCGAGCCGGTGACTACGATCTCACCCAGGTTTTCCTGCGCAAGCGCAGGTGCCGCTACACCGGCTGCCGTCAGCGCGCTCATGATCAGCGCCTGACGCACCGCCGTAGCGACGCGATTGTTACGTTCCATTGTCTACGTCCTCCCGCGAACGGTTTTTCCGTTCTTGCGATCGTTGAGTTGCCATGTCAACCAAAAACCAAAAAGCCGAAGTGGCGAAATACATACGGTCGCCCCGCCACTTTGGATGGGGCATCATAACAACAATCAACTCGCCCGCAACAAGCGTTGGTAAATAGCAACACTTGCGAGCGAATCTGCGGGGAACCGGCTCGCCGGCATTGGTGGCCGCGCCGCAGTTTTAGAGTATGTCCAATTCGACTTTGGGAAGCGGGCGCCGGGAGCTGTTGTAGCCAGGCGACACTTGGGTTGCGCGGCGCTCGGGCGGGGAGTCAGGACAGTCGCAACACCCGATGGCCCGGCCGGCCTTTAGCCCGCCCGCTGCACCCGGCACGTGCATTTCTTTTCCACTGAGGCCCGATACCGGTCGAGCAAGCGACTGAAAATACCACAAAGGCCAGTTTATTGCGGGTGATTCGTGCGATTGGACCCACTTTGGTGGGCGCATCATCGCGCCAACGCGGTTGGACTAGTAGTGGGCGCCCTTGCCGGCGAAGGCGGGGTGTTCGACCCGGTCGCCGGGTGACAGGCCGATCCGCGCTGCGCTGCCGGCGGCGAGTTCGAGCACGGCCTTGACCTCGCCCCTGGACGGGATGGGATCGAGCGACAGCGGCCGGGCGTTCTTCGCGATATTGACCACCGTGCCGTCCGCCGCGATGAAGATCAGGTCGAGCGAGAGCACCGTATCCTTCATCCAGAAGGCCGCGCGCTGTGGCCGGTCGAACAGGAACAGCATGCCCTGGGCCGGCGGCAGTTCGCGCACCTGCATCAGGCCGCGCTCGCGGCTCTCGTCGTCCGCCGCGATCCAGACGCCGTAGCGGTGACGCCCGCTCCCGGTCACGACCTGCACCTCGGAGAAGGGCAGGCGCGGAAACAGCGGGGCCGCGCCTGCATCCTCGCCGTAGGTCACGATGCCCGCGAAGTCGAAGCGTGTCAGCAGCACCGCGCCGTCGCCGTCGAC
>JANNHT010000135.1:0-4022 GCA_031404555.1 Gammaproteobacteria bacterium | reverse complement strand
AGAATCGCCTTGCGCCGCGCCGGAGAATCCGGGATCCACTTGCCGCGGTATTCGCTGAACATGTAGCCGCCCTCGTCATCCATCACCTGGATGCCCTTGAGCTTCGGGTAGATGTTGAGCACCTCGTCCATCTTCTGTTCGGCGTAGCGCCAGTTCTGCGACTGCATCGAGCCAGACGTATCCACGATGAATATGACGTACTCGCTGTCGATCGGCACGCCCGCGATCGGCTGGTCATAGACGCGCTGGCGCCCCGAGATCTGCCGCTTCTCGGTTTCCTCGATCAGCGTCTGGCGCGCGGCCGAGAGCAGCTCGGAGATCTTCTTGCTGGATTCCTCTTCGGTGACGCTCGCCTTGTGCTTGCCCTCGATATCCGACAGGTCGCCGCGCAGGCGCGCGACGCGCCGCTGTTCTTCCGACAACTGCTCGATCCGCCCGCGCAGTTCGCGCTCGAGCACGATCGAGGTTCCGCGCAGCTCGAACAGCTCCTCCTTGAACTTTGCGATCTGCGCATTCAGGTCCACGCGCGACTTCTCGAGCTGGATCGGGACGCCGAACTCGGAGAGCACGAGCAGCAGGATGATCGCGCCGAAACCGCAGCAGATGCAGTCCAGGAACGACATGCTGAAGACTTCGGTCTCGCGGCGTGCAAACCGCTTCATGGCCAGTCCTTGGCCGGACTCAGGAATCCGCCGCCGGTCGTGCGCGCGAGGCGCCAGAAGAAGATCGGCGCCGACGGATCGCCCTCCATCGGCAGTAGCACGACGCTGATCGGCGGCGGTGAGGGCGGCAGCGACTTTACCGCGTCCTGCATCAGGTCCTCGCGCTGCTCCATCGTCACCAGCGTGCGCAAGAGCGGCGGCTTCTCGCCCTGGGTCGGCAGGCCGTCGGTGACCAGGATGACATTGTCGGGAGCCGGGTCCAGCGTCTTGATCACGGCGAAAGCGTTCTGGATGCTTGAACCGCCGGTCGGCGCGGTGGTGCGAAGCGCCTTCAGCGCGAGCGGTATCTGCCCCACATCCCCCGCGTTCAGCCAGCGGCCTTCGGTGCCCTTGATCAGCGGGCGGGCCGCGGTGTCGAAAGTGTAGGCCTGGAACTGCGTCGACTTCGACAGCCGCGACGCCACCCACTCGACCGTATTGACCGCCTGCTGCCACTTGGCCGAGGCGATGCGCCGCTCCGGCGCCATGTTGCGCATCCGGATGATGTTGACCACGGTCTCGTCCAGCATGCTGGCCGATGCGTCGACCAGCATCAGCACCCGCTTGCCATCAATGCGCAGCGTCACCAGCTGCTGCGGGTCCGCCACGCGGACATCCGCCGAACCGCTGGCCGGCGGCGCCGTTTCCCGCAGCCGGCGCGTGCCTTCTTCGAGCTGTTTCAGGTCGGCTTTCAGCCGCTCCAGGCTCTGGCGGCGGGCGAGCGTGTCCTTCTCATACTGCGCGAGTTCTTCCGCGTTCATGCGCAGCTTCTCGATCATCTGGCGCGCGAGGCCCGCGGCCCTGACCTCTTCCTCGTCGGTCTGCTTGAGCGCGTTGCGCAGGTCCGCCAGGTGCGCGCGGCCCTCCAGCACTTCCGTCTCGAGTTTTTGCGTCTCGCCGGCGAGGTCTTCCTTCCTCATCTGCTCGCGCGCGACGCTCGATTGCGCGCTCAGCAGCGTGTAGAGCAGCACGACCGAGCCGAAGCCGCAGGCGATCACGTCCAGGAAGGACATGCTGAACGTCTGCAGGGGGCGCTTTGCCACCTAGGCCACCGTCACCAGTTCCAGCACCACGCCCGGCGTGCCGAGGCGGAGGCGATCACCGGCCGAAAGCACCGCTTCACCATTGACGCGTTCGTCGTTGACGAAACTGCCATAGCGGCTGTGGTCGCACACGATCACGCTGTCGCCGCGGCGCAGGATCGAGCAGTGTCGCCGCGAAACGCCGGCCGGCCGGCCGGCGAGCGCAATGCGCCGGCCACCCGCCTCCGCCGCGCCGACCTCGCCGAGGCCCAGCACGAGCGGTTGCTCGTCGATCCGGTGTGCGCGGCTTTCCAGGACCAGGTGGGTCGGGTTGGACTTCCGTTCCCGCTGCGTGCCCGCCGCACCGCCGGTCGCAACCGGCTGACGACGCGGCAGCGCGATGACGAGCGACGGCGGTTCGTCCGGTCCGAGTTCGTCCACGCGCTCCGCGGCGGCGGCCGCAGGCGCGATATCGGCGAGCGTCACGAGTTCAAGTCCGTCCTGCGACGCGAGACGGTCGCGCAGGCCCGGCAGTGCGGCGGTGCGCGCCGAGAGCGCGAGGGTTGCCGCCGTGCCGGCACGATGGCCGGCCTGCACGAGCTCGACCAGCTGCGCGTACCAGGCGTCGGCCGCGAGCGGAAACTGCTCGCGGTGCAACGTCACGGCAAAGGCATTCGCAGCGGTCTCGATCGAGACGTCGATCGATTCCTCCGTCGCCAGCCGATCGAGCCAGCCCGGCAGCCGCTCGTAGAGCTGCTGTTCCGATGCGGCCTGGTGCAGCGGGTCGAAGCGCGTGCGGCGGACCATGGCTTCGCCGATCAGCTGCGCCCAGGCGCCGAACATGGATTTCAGTCCCGCGCGCGATGCGACCTCGACGCGCGTGCGACGGAGCACCTCCCCGCCCTGCAGCGTGGTCAGCACGGCCTGGTGAAGCTGGACGTCGAGATGCAGCACGGTCGCGCGCGCGCGCAGTCCCGCGCAAGCCGCCACCGCGGAATCGACGATGCCGGCGACCGGGATCGCGAGGTGATTCGCGATGCCGAGCGCGAGCCCGACCTGCGGCAGGCGCAGGGTGCCCGGCACGGCCAGCGCGACGCGGTCGCCGGCTTCGGCGATTGCGCCCCACAGCTGCGCCAGGTGCGCATGCGCGAGGTCCGCGTGGGAAGCCACCAGGCCCGCGGTCTGCACCATCGAATCGGCGGCGAGGTCGGTCCAGAAGCGGTCGACCGCGAGCAAGGGCCGCAAGCGCAAGTTCGCGGCCGCCGGTTCGCCGACCAGCAGGCCCGCCGGATCCATCAGGGCGACACCGGGGCTCGCTGCGGTGCGCGCGCCCTCGCGCACGGCGATCAGTGCCACATCGACGAGTTCGAGGCCGATGGTCGCCATGGAATCCTCAGATGTCGATCGGAAACGAAACCGGAAAGTCCGCGCGGACTTTTTCGGTTGGATTGAATCGCGTCGGCGACGGTCCCGGCGCGACATCGGCCGGCAGCGGCGGCAGGGTTTCTTCCTCTTCTTCTACTGGCTGTGCGGCCGGCGCCTCGGCGGGTTCGGGCGGCGACTCGGCCGGCGCGGTCGGCGCCGTCGGCGGCACCTCCTTCGATTCCGGCGGCTTGTCCGGCTTCGGTGGTTCGATCGCCGCAGCGGAACCGGCGAGCAGGAGCGCGGTGATCAGTGCGAGGTGGCGCATGCTCACTCCGCGTACCGCGCGATGCGGAAGCCGAGATCCGGGCGCGACCCATTCCCCGAATCGCGCGCCGCGGTGCGCAGATCCGGGATCTTGCCGGAGAGCCAGCCCGCGCCGCGGATCACGTAGTTCTCACCCGCCCGCGGCCCGACCGGATCGGTCGAGACGTGGTCCGGGCCAACCACGTAGATCGAATAGCGGTCCGTGGTCCACTCCTGCACGTTGCCGCCGAGATCGTACAGGCCGAGCGGATTCGCCGCGTAGCTGCCGACCGGCGCCGCGACGCGATAGCCGTCGTCGAAGCCGGAGATCGTCACAGGTGACAGGTAGATCGCGGTCGCATCGGCCCAATTGCCGGTGCGCGCCGGCACCGGCAGGTTGTCGCCCCAGGGATACTTGCGGGTCGCCGCGCGGCCGTCGAAGCGGGCGGCGAATTCCCATTCCGCCTCGGTCGGCAACCGGTAGCCCGTGGTGACGGGCTCGACCAGTTCCAGGCGGTCGCCTTTCCGCGCATACGCCGGCGGAAGCTTCTCGCGTGCCGACAGCCAGTTGCAGAACGCCGCGGCATCCTGCCAGGTGACGCGAGCCGCCGGCTGGCGTTCGAGATCGAGC